>JALWKH010000234.1:0-13526 GCA_026996635.1 Bacteroidales bacterium
CCTGCCAAACATAAGAAGATTATCGCTTGTAAGACTTAACAGGTCCGAAGCCAAATCTATTGCGGATTTTTCGCGGGTACCACTACCAATCAAAATTGCCAACAATTCGGCATTTGTCAATACCGACGCCCCTTTTTCAAGTAACTTCTCACGTGGTTTTTCATCATTCCGCCATTGTTTAATACTCATTTCCTACAAGTTTTTCTCAAAATTACAAAACTAAATTAAAAATACACAAAAAATTATCGCAGTTCGAACAAAAACTTGTAAATTGCAAAGGATTATAAAAAAATTAAAGCTATGGCTGATAAAAAACGTTTTGCAGTAGTTCTCTCAGGCTGTGGAGTTTACGATGGTGCAGAAATCCACGAAGCAACAATGACAATGCTGGCTATTGTTAAAAACGGTGGTGAGTATCAGATTTTTGCACCGGATGTAGAACAATATCATGTGATAAACCACCTCACTGGAGAAGTAATGGAAGGAGAAAAAAGAAATGTGTTGGTGGAATCCGCCAGAATTGCACGCGGTAACATTAAACCCTTAACGGAATACAATCCCGAAGAATTTGATGCACTGGTATTCCCGGGTGGATTCGGTGTTGCAAAAAACTTGAGCACATTTGCTTTTGACGGTCCTAACTGCAAAGTTATACCTGAAGTTGAAAAAGCAATAAAAGACACTGTCACTCTGAAAAAACCGGTTGGTGCTTTGTGTATTGCACCTGCCATTGTGGCAAAAGTATTGCAGGACATAGAAGTAACCATTGGTAACGACAAAGCAACTGCAGAAGCAATAGAAGCTATGGGAGCCAAACACATTGTTACCACACACGGGAATGTTGTTGTGGATAAAAAGTATAATGTAGTAACTACTCCGTGTTATATGTTGGATGCAACAATAATGGATATATTTGAAGATGCCAATGCTGTAATTAGCACAATTTTTGAAATGATTAACTAAAAAAAATTACAAAGCCATGAAAAAGATTTTATTTGTCATTTTGGCAGGAGCATTTTTGTCGGGGAATGCTCAAATCACGATTACTAGTGCCGATGCTCCGCAAGCAGGAGATGTGTTTTACAACGCAAACGATACGGGAATTACACAAACAATTACTCCCGGGCCTGTTGGAGAAAATGTTATTTGGGATTTCTCAATGCTAGGCAATGCTTTTACAGACATAACAACATTTGTTGAAGCATCTACGATACCTCAAAGCGTAGATTTCCCGGATGCAAACCTGGCAGAATTAACATCACAAGACACATCATTTTTAAAAACCACATCTTCTGAAATCACATTTTTGGGTGTATTATCAGGCGGAATGGAGCTAAAAATGGATGACCCGCTTATCGGTATGAAATATCCTTTTACATACGGGTCAACTTTTTCCGACACGGGACATTTTTCAGTAACCTTCCCATATGACACAACAGTTCAAGGAATAAACATTGACAGTGTAAGATTTGACCAAACAATTAACTCAACTGACAGTTGTGTTGCATACGGACAACTTATTTTACCTAATGAAACTTATGACAATGTTCTCATAGATAAAAATACATCCCTAAATCATGACATTGTAAGTGTTCATACCGATTTGATGGGTTGGGTTGATGTACAAGACACGCAATACACAACTATTTCTTACGCTGTTTACACAAACGGATACGGCCAACCGTTATTGACATTAAACTTAAACGATGACGGAACAGTCAAATCTGCAAGCTATAAATACACGGAAGCATCTTTTGTTTCCACAA
This sequence comes from Bacteroidales bacterium, assembly GCA_026996635.1. Lineage (GTDB taxonomy): Bacteria > Bacteroidota > Bacteroidia > Bacteroidales > JALTDM01 > JALTDM01. The sequence goes on from JALWKH010000234.1 coordinate 1,767, forward strand.
TGCCGGCAATAAACATTAATTTGTATCCTAATCCGGCACACAAAAATATAACAGTAACAGTACCGGATTCTAAAGCTGATATCTCAATAATAAACGCTAATGGTCAATCTGTAATCAACAAACGAATTACTTCGAAAAAGTTTGACATAAATATCGAATCATTACCTGCAGGGAATTATTTAATAAAAGTTAAAACATCACAAGGCATTGCAATTAAGAAGTTTATAAAAGAATAAAGTACTAACATAATTTTTTAGAACCGCTATTCATTACTTTAATGGATAGCGGTTTTTTAATTGATATACTTAACACAAAATATAGTCATTTACAAAAACACAAAGCCATGAAAACAAAAGCATTTACATTATTAATGCTATTGGGTATTATAAGCAATGCACAAATAACAATTACAGCTAACGACGCTCCGCAACCCGGAGATGTATTTGTAAATGCACACGACACCACTGTCGAAAACATTTATCCGGGAGTACCAGGAGAAGATGTGATATGGGACTTCTCTATACTTGGAGAAGACAAAGTTGATACTACATTTATTGTTCAAGCTTCACAGGTTGATTTTAACAACGAATACCCTGAGGCTACTATAGCGGAAATTATGCCACAAGACACATTATTCTTACAAACTACTACTGACGCACTTACATTAATAGGAGAAAGGAATAAACTGTACCGCGTAAAATTTGATGATCCTATCAAAGGGCTTCAATTTCCAATTACTTACGGCACCACATTTCAAGATTCTGGACACTTTTTGTTTTATTCACCATACGACACAGTGGTTCAAGGAGTTCAAATTGATACCGTAAACCTGGAACGTTCATATTCCCTGCACGACACTTGTATAGCTTACGGCACTTTAAAACTTCCTCACGCTACCTATAACAATGTACTAATGATAAAAGAGACTCTTAAAATTCACGAAAAATTATCGGTCTATACACAATGGGGATGGGTTGATGTTGAAGACTCTATTTATACGGTTATTCGTTACGACGTTTACAAAAACGGATACGGTTCACAACTGTTAGACTTGCTGATTGATCCAGAAAACGGTTCTGTAAAATCCGCAACATATAAATGGACAGAAAGCAACCCTGTAGCTATCATGAACAATGTTAACTTGAATATTTACCCAAATCCTGCACAAAACACAATTAATGTAACAGTTCCGTATAATCAAACCAAAGCGTACATTTTAAATAACAATGGACAAATTTTATCCGCAAAAGACTATAATTCCCATCAATTCTATATAGACATTAGTAACTTACCTGCAAGCACTTATTTCTTAAAAGTAGAAACTCCTGTCGGCACAACTACAAAAAAATTCATTAAAGAATAAAATAAGTATTGAGGCTGTCCAAAAAAAGGGCAGCCTTTATTTATTTTCCCCTAAAACTCATACCCCACACGCCATTCAAGAATATCTGCACTAAAAAAATGAGACATAATAGACAAAGAAACCAGAATATGATTAAAATGGTGAGTGATTGCAGCCCTGTGATAAAAAATCCCTCTCAACATCAACTTATTATACAAATAAACACCCCATTGCAAAGAAATTGAAGTATTCCCCCAATAAGGTTCATACCCGATGTGCACCCCTGACTGATACAAGTATGATTTCTTAAAATCCCTTCCTGAGAATAACATAAAATAATAAATACTCCTGTCATAAAAAAAATCAACACCCGCACTTAAAGCATTCTTGTAATCAAATCTGCGAATGTATTCTGCACTAAAAGTATAAACCAAATAAGTATTGTAAACATCCTCAGGAACACTTTTATACCCTGCAGCAGCATAAACACGGTAATTATTTTTCTTAAATTCAGGCAATTGTGGGTTCTGTTTTACAATAGCCGGTTTATTAAAATCTGCATTTAAAACCGTTCCTAAACTTATAATATTATACCCTGCATTAGGTTCGCGTACATTACCGTTCGAATAGTGCACCAAATTGAGATTTATTCCACCTGAAAGTTTTTGTCCCGCCCAAAAATAATAAGTCATTCCCGTCCTGAAATAAAAATTTATGTGAGAACCGATTATCATATCATAATAATTGGTACGCGTGTCGAATTTCTTAGTGAGATATGCAGCACCAGCTGCAAGATTGTACATAAAGCGTTTTGACTTCCTTATCGGAATACTTATTTTCCCGTAAAGTGCATGTGCCTGCCCAAGCTGTTCCGGGTTTCCAAGATCAGCAAAATAATATCCTACGGACATGTAAGGATACTTGTACAGTTTATGCCAATACTTATATCCGTTTAACCTATGGACTGCTTCCACTTCAAAACTTTTAACATGTCCTTTAAGCAAATAATGCATATAATCATGATGTGGAGAAATAAAACCGTAATTTGCTTGAAGCATTACACCATCCGGCTTAAAGTTGATAAACTTCAAACTATCTTGAGAAAGCCCGTAAAAATGAAAAAATAAAAACACAATATAAAAACAGGCAATTCGTTTCATTCCAAGAAAAGAAGCAAGTACTGCTTTTTTTTTTACTTTTGCAGCAAATTAACAAAAAAATGTTCACTCTATTTAAAAGGGAAGTAAATTATTTTTTCAGTTCGCTCATCGGATATGTGGTAGTTTCGGTTTTCTTGATAATGATGGGCTTGCTGCTCTGGGTATTTTCCGGACAGTTTAACATACTGGATACCGGATATGCCAATATAGATTCCCTGTTTATTATTGCACCATGGGTTTTTCTTTTCTTGATACCTGCTATTACGATGAGAGTATTTGCAGAAGAAAAACGCACCGGCACAATTGAATTATTGCTTACACGACCATTTGGAGATTTTACAATAGTTTTTGCAAAATTTTTGGCATCATTATTTATTGTTTTTCTGGCACTTCTGCCCACTGTCATTTATTTTGCAACCATTTATTTTTTGGCCGTACCACAAGGCAACATTGATGTTGCAGGTATAACAGGATCATTTATAGGGCTTTTCTTTTTAGCAGCCGTGTATGTGTCAATAGGCATTTTTGCCTCATCGCTTACAGAGAATCAAATTATTGCTTTTATAATTGCCGTGCTTATATCATTCTTTTTTTACACGGGTTTTGATTCGTTGGCTATGCTTAATTTCCTAAGTCCCACATCCGCACTTATACAATCACTCGGCATAAGTGCACATTACACTTCTATCAGTCGCGGCGTTATCGATAGTCGTGACATTATATATTTTTTAAGTGTAATTGCTTTGTTTTTATTTTTCACCAGACTTAAACTACAAAGCCGAAAATGGAAGTAAAAATGAAAAAAAATAATCTCAAGCGGCAAAACCTTTTGGAGTTTACTTTTTTGGTAATAATTATATTGCTGCTTAATATACTGTCCCAATACTTCTTTTTCAGAATTGACATGACCTCTGATAAAAGGTACACATTGAATCCCACCACCAAAGAAATTTTAAAAAACTTGGACGATATTGTTTACATTAAGTTTTACTTGGACGGAGAAATGCCTCCCGGATTCAAAAGACTCAAAGATGCCGTAACGGAGATGCTGGACGAGTTTAAAGTAATTGCAGGTGACAATATCGAATATGAAATAATTGATCCCTATGCGGAAGAAGACCCCAAAAAGCGTAGAGAGATAATGAAACAACTTTATGATATGGGGTTGGATCCAGTAAATGTATACGAAAGGGATAAAGGCGGCGAAAAATCCCAAAAAATACTTTTTCCGGGTGCAATAATGTATTACAAAGATAAATATATCCCTATAAACTTCTTGGAACAAAGCCTAAACAAAACTCCGGAAGAAAACCTAAACAATTCGGTAGAAGATGTTGAATACAAGCTCGTTAATTCCATACACAAACTACAACAAACTGAGAAAAAAAGAATTGCATTTTTGACAGGACATGGCGAACTGGATGCAAATTACCTTGCAGATATTTTACAAACACTCTCACAAGATTACTATGTGAGAAGAATTAAAATGAACGGTCAGCTTAAGGCTCTTGAGGGATATGATGCAATTGTAATTGCAAAACCGGACTCAGCTTTCGACAAATACGATAAATACATTATCGACCAATTTATAATGAACGGTGGCAAATCCCTTTGGGTGGTAGATGGAGCAGATGTTTCGTTGGACAGCCTTGCATATCAAAATTACACTTATGCCTTAGACCTTATAAGCCGCATCAACTTACTTGATATGCTTTTCAAATACGGAGTCAGGGTCAACCCTAATCTTGTGCAAGACATTCAATGTGCCGCTATACCGATAAATGTTGCACTTGCCAACGAACCTCCGCGCTTTGAAATGTTCCCGTGGTTTTATTCCCCGCTATTGATACCTTCGCCAAATCATACCATATCAAAAAATCTAAACCTTGTAAAAGGTGAGTTTACCAGCACAATAGACACGGTAGGACACAACAAAAACCTGAAAAAAACCATTCTGCTGACTACCTCCAAGTACACAAGGATATTAAACGTTCCTGTACAAGTTAGCCTGGCAACGGCAAGCACTAAACCGGATTTAAGAATGTTTGCATACTCGTATGTGCCCGTAGGAGTTTTGTTGGAAGGTAAATTCGAATCTGCTTTCAAAAACAGGCTTACTCCCGAATCCCAAAAAGATATGAGCGAAAAGTTGGGCTTTAAAACAGAAAGCAAGCCTACAAAAATGATTGTTCTTTCCGACGGCGACCTTATAAAAAACCAAATAAGTAAAGTACGCGGAAAAATTGTTCCGTTTCCACTCGGCTACGACAAATACACCAAACAAACTTACGGCAACAAAGAGTTTTTCTTAAACGCAATAAACTATTTATTAGACGACATAGGATTGCTTGACGTAAGGGCAAGAAATATAAAATTAAGATTGTTGGACAAAGAATTTATAAGCAAAAACAGATTTTATATTCAACTTATAAATGTAGTTTTACCTATTGTATTGCTTATTATCTTTGGAATCATTTATTATATTTCCGTAAAGAAAAAATATACAGTTAAAAACTTAAACAAATGAAAAATAGGAACTTAATATACTTGGTATTGATTATAATTCTCGGTGGATTGGTAATATATTTGGCATCAAACAAAGAAACCAATACAATAAAAAGAGAATTGCGTGACTTTGCCATTAAAGATACTGCAAGCATCGACAAAGTGTTTATGGTTGACAAAGAAAACCGTAAACTTTTACTCAAAAGGCAAAAAAACGGCGAATGGACAGTAAATGATAAATTTCCTGCAAGAAAAGATGCAGTAAACTTATTGCTTGAGACTTTCCATAATATGGAAGTAAAATATCCTGTTCCCCGTTCAGCTCACAACAATGTAATAAAACAACTCTCTGCAAAATCCGTAAAAGTTGAAGTTTACAGCGGAAGTAAATTATTGAAAACCTATTATGTAGGCGGTCCTACACAAGACCACGTAGGTACCTATATGCTTCTGGAAAACTCAAGTGTCCCGATGGTAGTTTACATCCCCGGCTTCAACGGATACCTTACACCACGATTTGACATTTACGAAAAAACTTGGCGTGAACCTCGTGTTTTTCATTATTCATATCCTGATATTCACTCTATTACGGTACGGCACCCGAAAGAACCTGAAAAATCCTTTATGGTTATAAACAACAATAACACATATAAATTGATTCGATTAAGCGACAGTAGTGAAGTACCCGATTTTGATACTTTGGCAGTTAAATTTTACATCGGGAAATTCAAGAATGTAAATTACGATATTGCCCTTACACAAATAAGCAAACACAAAAGGGATTCTGTTATAAATTCAACACCTTTGTATATTTTTACCGTAGAAGACATAAACCATCACAAAAGAACCATTAAAACATACTTGAAAGACGCACCAAGAGACCCGAACAAAGAAGCTGTTTTAAATCTACCTAAATACGATATAGATAACATGTATGGCTGGATACCCGAAGACAGTTTGTTTGTGATAGTACAATACTTTGTTTTTGATAACTTAATCAAAAGTGTGGACGATTTCATAAAGAAACCCGATTTGGCACAAAACAACAAAAAATAAATGATAAACCTTAAAAATCCCACGCCGCTGTCTCTGACAATATTTGCAGCAGCGGTGGTGTCCTTGTTATCTTTTATTCTGTTTTTAATTTACAGCAACGATTTTTCAAAATCTTTACTTGTTTCGTCAACGATTTTTATTCTCTCATTTACAATCTTCTACCTTACTCTCAGGCACTTTATTTACAGGAAGATAAAAGTTATATACAAAACAATTTTTGACTTCAAAAACACAAAAGACACGGTAATAAAAGATAAGCTGGACCTGTCAAAAGATATTTTGAGCAATACGGAAAATGATGTTAAAAACTGGATAGAAGCAAAAAGTGAAGAAATTAGTAAATTAAAAGAACAAGAAAAATTCAGGCGTGAATTCCTGGCAAATGTATCTCACGAATTACGCACCCCCATTTTTAATATTCAAGGTTATTTGGAAACACTCTTTGAAGGAGGAATAAATGACGAAGCAATAGCCAAAGATTATTTGAACAAGGCATTAAAAAATGTGGAACGGCTTGATGCTATCATTTCCGACCTAGAAAAAATTTCGCAATTGGAAAGCGGAAACACAAATTTAGAATTTGAAAACTTTGAGATAAAAAAACTCGTAAACGATGTTATAGAAATAATGTCGTACAAAGCCAAAAAGAAAAAAATAAAGCTCGGATATAAAAGAAGTTGCTCATTCAGTGCTGTTGTAAACGCTGACAAAGAAAAAATAAAAGAAGTGCTTATAAATCTCATTTCCAATGCCATAAGATATGGAAAAGAAGGCGGCGTAGTTCTTATCGGATGTTATGATTTGGACAAAAAAATCTTGGTGGAAGTTTCTGATGACGGGATAGGTATCCCCAAAGAACATTTGCCATACATTTTTAACAGGTTCTACCGGGTAGATAAAAACAGGTCTCGAAAAGACGGTGGTACCGGACTGGGGCTTTCCATTGTAAAACACATTATTGAAGCACACAATCAAAAAATAAATGTAAGAAGCACACCCGGTGTAGGTTCTACTTTCGGTTTTACTTTGGACAAAGCAAAATAACAAAAAAGGCGGACAACGCCGCCTCTTTTGTTCGTATGATAACCACATACCGCTTATTCAACAAGCAGTTTCTTTGTAACAACTGACTTATTACCAAGCACTTTAATCAAATACGTTCCCTTAATCAATCCTAAATCCACAGGTAATTTATCAGTTGATTTTGTAACAGTCTTTTCAAAAATAATCTTTCCAGACACACTCATTACCAAAATCTTGTCTCCTGCTTTTAAATCTCCTTCCAACACAAAATTTCCACTACTTGAAGGATTAGGATAAATACCGATATTGCGGGTTATTTGTTGTTTTGGATTATTTGTATAATCAACAACCGTAATCGGCTTAACTATAGAATCACCGAACCAAGTAACATTTTCCTGCAACATTCTCCAGTGTGTCATAAAAGTCCCCACTGTATCGGGTGCAATTATCGGAATATTAAATTCTATCACTCTTCCTCTAAAGATACCACGATAAGTAGAAATTTCGTTTGTATTGTCATCAATAGGATAACGACCGGATCCGAACATCACAGGATCAGCAAATTCTTCTTCGGCAAATTTAAAATCATCAGCACCCTTCCACATCATATCACCGTCATTTCTTACGATAACAGTTGCCCAAACAGTGTCTCCACGCAACACGGTATCCGGGATGTTGTGCCACAATATTGTTGATGCATAATCATCATAAACATTAAATTGTCTGGCACCTACATAAGTATCCCACAAATATTCATACGGGTCATCACTGTCCGACCAAACATCAGTATCCGTATTTGTTGAAATACGGAAAATAGTATCTGTCCTTGCAGCAAAAATGCCACTACCCTCATCATATTCGTTAAAACTTTCTATTTGTACACGATCTATATTTGCGGCATTATCTATCACTTGTTGCCAGCTGTCACGATAATGTGTGCCACCGTCTCTCGGCAAAATATACCCCGGGTCTCTAACATTCTTATCCCAATATCCCGGCTTCAACAAGCAAGTATTTGTACCGTTATAATCCGTTTCATGATAATATTCTTGTAATTCGAATTGAGCAACCTTTTCATCGGCAAAATTGAAAGAAGGAGAAATTTCATTTGTTATCATTCTTATATCATTATTGAAAATAGGATGATCCTGACCAAATTCGGCACTTAACCTGCTGGTAATATCGTTTCTTGTCATTTGATCGTAATTATCAATCTTAGTATGAACATGCCAAATATTTAGCACAGGATGTCCATCAAGAGTGTATATATAATCATCGGCATATGGATCTGTATTTACTGCATAATATTGCCTGTAAAACCTTATATAATGCCATACTATTTCATCTTTACCTGCTTCTGTACTTGCATCACCATGATATCCAAGCAAATCATATGTAATAATCGGATCAAAAAATGGACAAACCTTAGGAACATTCCAACCTTCAGACCTTAACTGGTACAGTGCCATAAATAAATTACCCCGCTCCAATTCGGTAGTCGGTATCACAATCACATATAATACATCCACACCAGCCATCATCAATTGTTTAACCATCCTCTTCCAAAACTCAACACTACCGTCCCACTGGTCTCTTCCTTCTATTGGAATCCACGGACCGCTGTATTGCCAATCACCGGGACCGTACCAATGGAAAAATGTAGTACCTATTACATGGTCATCAATATGAAAGTTGTACGAAGGTGTGAACAAACTGTCTTCCAAATCATTCATCACAGGGATAAATGCCCAATCCGTAGAATCTCCAAACCATTGTACCCCGTCTTGTACCATACGCCAATGGAATATATAAAGACCTTCATCCGTTGGAGCTTGTAATGTTGCACTAAAAGTTACAGTATCTCCGGGTAATACATCATGCGGTAATTCTAAACGCCCCACACCGAAGAATTGATTGTCGGTTGGATCTTGTGTGCCCAATCGGTACAAATCGGAAGAAGTCCAAGTTGTCGTACCCGTATTTCGCATCGTAATACTCACATCGAATGATTCACCCGGATGTAACCTTTCTGGAACCCCAGAAAAAGAAACAAACTCTGCATCATTTACATTTGCTACGGTTATTTGTACATTTGGAGTATAATCACCAAACCATTCTACACCGTCTTGTACCATACGCCATTGGAAATCATACACACCTTCACCATTAGGAGCCGTACAATCAAATGTAAACGTATATTCATCTCCGGGTGCAACAGTTACACTATTATCCAAATATATTCTATTTGTTCCCCATGTATAATTGTCTTCCGGATTTTGAGATCCTAATTTATAATTATCTGAAGCAGTCCAATTTGTAGTTCCTCCATTACGCATTGTAATGCTTACCGTAAAAGTTTGCCCCGGCGCCACAGTCGTAGGAACATTCTGCGATACAAAAATTGCCCCGTTTACCGGGTTGTTTGTAACATTTATTTGAACATTTGTTGTTAAATCACCAAACCATTCCACTCCGTCTTGAACCATTTGCCACTGGAAATCATAAAGACCTTCGGTACTAGGTGCCGTACAATCAAATGTAAATGTATATTCATCTCCCGGATTTACGGTAACACTATTATCCAAATATATCCTGTTGGTGCCCCATGTAGTGTTGTCTTGAGGGTTTTGAGAACCTAACTTATAATTATCTGCATAGGTCCATGCAGTTGTTCCTGTATTACGCATTGTAATACTCACGGTAAATGTTTGTCCGGGATTCACCGCAGTGGGAACACTCTGCGATACAAATGCTGCATTATTTTGGGAATACCCCCACAATACATTCACAAACAAAATAAGCAATAATATAATCCTTCTCATAAGCCGTTTTTTTTACAAAGATAAAAATAGAATAGAAAATTTAAGTCTCAAAAAAACAAAAATTGAGTCTCATTTTAATAAAATGTTTTATTTTTGTTAAATAAAACGAGAAAATAATGGCAAACATATTGGTTCCAATAGATTTTTCGGAAATCTCTTTAAATGCTCTTAAGCATTCATACATAATATCATCTTTGTATCAAGCATCAATCAACATGCTGTATGTTGTAGAAACAGGAAACCCATTGTTTAACTTTGTAAATACAAATGAGCTTGACGAGCTAATCGGAAGAGTAAAACATAAATTTGAAGAACTCAAACAAGAAACGGAAAAAGCAATAGGGCTTCCGGCAAATTATTTCATTGAAAAAGGCAATGTTGTAGATGCTATACTCAAAAAAGCCAAAGATTTAGATATTGAGTTGTTGGTAATGGGAACAACAGGGTCAGGCGATATCAGGAAAAAAATTATTGGAACTAACACATTGAGAGTCATTAAAGAAACCTCATTCCCCGTATTATCAATAAAAAACATTATTCCTCCGAGAAAATACAAAAAAATTGTACTTCCATTGGATTTAACCAAAGAGACCACACAAAAAGTTAAGTATGCAATAAAATTTGCTAAATTTTTCGGCGCAAGCATCCATTTGATTTCTGTGGTAACCACTGATAACTACATTATTCACGATACTTTAATTTTCAAATTGGAACAAACAAGCAGAAAAATAGAAGCCGAAGACATAGAGTGTACTTCTAAAATCGAGTACGAAAACAACTCTCCAGTAAAAGTAGCTCACAAGATACTCAACTATTGCTATGAAATTTCCGCAGACCTGATAATGATAATGACACAACAGGAAACGGGTATAAAAAAATTCTTTTTGGGATCACTGGCTTCCGAAATAGTTAATAAAGCCAATTTACCTGTTTTAAGTATAAACCCTAAATAAAATTTCCCTCAAAAGACAAATTTTTAATATCTTGCCAAAAATTTTATTATATGAAAAATCTTTTCTTTTTAATTCTTTTACATGTCTTTGCATTATTTTCCAATGCACAGAATTATGACTGTTACACTGTAGTAGTAGGAAAAAAAGCCTCAAAAACAGGAACTGTTTTAGTAGGACATAATGAAGACGACTGGGGAAACAAAATTGTAAATCTTTTCAAAGTTAATGCTTCCGGCAATACGGGATCCCGAGAAATACAGCTACACCGTGGCGGCACAATAAAACAAGACGGCAAAACCAACTCTTATATACTTATTGAAACAACTACCGAAGAATTTGGCGATGTTTATCTAAATGACCACGGAGTTTTTATCTGTTCCAACGCTTGCCCGTCAAAAGAAGACAAAGCAAAAGGATTGCTTGGATATGAATTAAGAAGAATTATTGCAGAAAAAGCCAAATCTGCGAAAGAAGGCGTTAAAATAGCAGGCAAACTCATCAGCAAATACGGTTATGCTTCATCCGGCAGAACTTATTGTATAGCAGATACCTCCGAAACGTGGTTGCTTGCCGTTGTAAAAGGTAAACACTGGGTAGCGCAACGTGTCCCAGACGATAAAGTAGCAATAGTGCCAAACTACTACACTATCGAGTCGGTAAATTTAAAAGACACTTCAAACTTCCTCGGCAGTAAAGACATAATCAAATATGCAATAAAACGCAAATGGTATAACCCCAAGAGCGGAGAACCTTTTAGTTTCAGAAAAGCATACGGTTCTTATGCCTCACTGTATTCCATAGGAAATATTCCAAGGCATTGGGCAGGCATCAATTTACTTTCAAAGAAAAAGTTTCCTTACAATACAGAACTGCCTTTTTCATTTGAACCGGAAAAAAAA
>JALWKH010000234.1:13536-15190 GCA_026996635.1 Bacteroidales bacterium
AAGGTTTTGTCATACCACTATGAATGGACGGATTTCGAAACAAATTACAAGATACACAAAAACCCTCACAATAACATTGTAAACCGTATTTGTAATGCAGGCACAAAATTCAGTGTTATTGCCGAACTGCAAAGCGGCAAACCCATAGACTACGGATGTGTACTTTGGTTTCATCCTATGAATCCTTGCATACACCCTGGGGTTCCTATCTTTTTCGGCATAAAAAAATTCCCAAAAGAATATCAATCTGCACCCTATACTACGGCAATGAAACAACACTTTGACAAACAAAAGAACACTTTTGAAAACAATCCTCAACACGCCTATTCCGTGTTCAGCAAACTGACAAACATTGTAAATACTGATTATCAACAAAATATAACAAGCGTTAACCAATTTAAAAATAACTTTGAAAACAAAATAAAGCTGGAATTGAAAAATACACCGCAAGAAAAGTTGCCAGAACTTTCATACAAGTATTTGGAACTTCTCTATCAAAAAGAAAAAGAGATTTTTAGTAAATAAAAATTGTGGCTGAAGCCGATACTTTACTGAAAATATTTTAACACCGCCTTAAAAGACTGTGCTAATCACACACGCTTTTTGCTTCAGTTGGCGATGAATCATTGCCCGATAATAATTGGTTGTGCATGACATATCTATCGTAATTCAACACGGTTTGTTTCTACCCAAATCATTTTGAACAACGTCAACCTGTAGACGTCATTCCGAAGACGTCATTTTGAACTTGTTTCAAAATCTAAATGTTTCGGAATCTCCATCGTTTCAGGTTCTCTAATGTTACAGTAGAGGGTTAAGGTGGGCGATAGGTAACTAACGGGCTTTAACCCGGTTGTTATTTATTCTAAAATAACATTTTTATAATCAACACCGGCTTTAGCCTTAGAACTAATTGTAATACGAAAATTAAGATAGGAACTTATTTTAACTTTTTGTGGGTAACAGATATGCTAAAGGACCTGTTTCCCATGAAGTTAAAAATTTATAGAACTATTCGGGCTTTAGCTTAAGAATTTCTACCCTGGTTAAATTTTCTAATGCGTAAATAAGTTATTTTTCGCACAATATAATTCATTTGTTCGCATTATTTAATAATGTATAAGTTTTTTTATTTTCTTTGCGGTTATCCAAAACGCATTTTATGCGAAATAATATCTATTTATTTTTAATAATATTGCAAACAATATTGTCTATTAACGCATTAGCAATTGAAGCTGATACAACAAAAAACACAACAGACACAATCCCCGAATGGAAAATAAGCGGAATCGGGAGTTTTAATTTTTCGCAAGGTGTACTTTCCAATTGGGTTGAAGGTGGTGAAAGTTCAATTTCGCTGCTTTCTATACTCAATATAAATGCTACCTACAAAAAAAATAAAAGTGTATGGACAAACAGCGCCGACTACAAAATCGGGCTACTTAAATCCGGGGAAACAGGAATAATGAAAAAAACCGAAGACAAAATTGAATTAAACTCCAAATATGGTTTCAGAGCTATTGGTAAATGGTACTATTCCGTAGCAGCAAACTTCCGCACACAGCTTTTTCGCGGCTACAACTACCCTAACGACTCCGTTGTAGTTTCAGCCTTTATGTCTCCGGCATACTGGATTGTAACAGTCGGTATGGAC
>JALWKH010000235.1 GCA_026996635.1 Bacteroidales bacterium
GTATTGATTCTTTACAGAAGTAGCAGGTAATTTTTTGTCCAATTTAATAATATAAGCACCTAATGTATCAACCTCTTGTGCTTCCGCAAACCATGCTGACAAAATTACAGCCAGCAAAATCAATGTAATTCTTTTCATACTTTATCGTTTTTTGAATTTTGTTTCAATTTACCAGTATCTACCACTACGGATAAATCCAAATAGAATAAATCGTTTGAATAAAAATTCTTAATACTACTTTTATAAATGTTTACAAAATCGTCTAAATCTGCACAGGATTTCTGCACGATAAATTCCGGATTTGAAGAATTTACTTTATCAATATATTTATCCAAAAAATAAACAACATTTTGATTTTTAACACTCAAAACTATATCCAACTTGCCCTCTCCAAGCAAATCAAGTTCTTTCTTTTCATACTTCAAAAATGACATTCTAACATAAGCCATATAGGGTAAACTTCTACCCTGCTTATCTTTTCCGTAAAAATATGGATTATAAACAAGAATTAAATTCGGAATATCATCATTTACGCCGTTATTTAATTTAATATCTTTTACATTTTGTATTTGATAAGCACCTGCACCCACATATGTCTTTTCTTTCAGTTTTTTATAAGCCTTTTTTGAAAATATATAAGAAACCGGATTTGCCAAAACTTTCAAAAGCGGAAAGTCTTTGTCCTCAATTATAATTTGCAAAGTGGAATCATTTAAAGCCTTTATACCGGGAATGTTAAAATCCCCTTTTAAATTATTGTGGGTTTTATAATATTGTTTAGCACCTTTTATTCGCCACATTGAACTGTAAAAGTTCTTATTCTCCGGCACATTTGTACACAAAAATTTGAAAGTAAACAATATATCATCCATTGTCAGCTTTACGGGCTTATCTCCTAAAACTTCCGGGTATTTACCAAAATAAACATCTTTTCTTATATTAAAAACATACGTAGTATCATTCAACTTACTCCAAGACTTTGCAATAGCGGGTTCAATCTTTAAATTTTTAGGATTATATTTCACTAAACCCGAATAAATTTGTGTAACAATTTGAGCAGAAACAGCATCAAAAACCATTGGAGGGAAAAGAGTTGTGTAATTTTTCTTAAAATTTATCCGAAGGGTATCGTTTACAAGCGGTTTATTCTCTTTGACTTCGGTTTTGGAACACGAGGCCAACAAAAACCCGCTAATTATCAATAAAATAAAACTATATTTTTTCATTCATAAGCCCTTTAAAATGCCACTGCAATTTAATTTTTTTTTATGAACTGGAAAAAAATTTTTGATATTTAAAAATTTGGTGTTACTTTCGTAAGTCAAAATAAGAATAAAAATGATGAGGAAATTTTTTGTCTTTAGCCTATTTATATCTCTGATTACCAACCTTTTTGCCGGCGACATAGTTATAGAGGGAGTTTATCAGGGAAAAAATTTATATGTGATGAATCCCTTTGCTTCTTCGGGAATCGGATTCTGTGTATATGAAGTAAGAGTAAACGGACAAGTAACAACAGACGAAATTAACTCCAGTGCATTTGAAATTGACTTATCTGTATATCAATTTAAAATAGGAGACAAAGTAAAAGTTGAAATAAAACATAAAGATAATTGTACCCCCAAAGTTCTCAATCCTGAAGTTCTTAAACCCAAAAGCACTTTCAAAATATTGACAATGACAATTGAAAATGATAACACATTAAAGTGGGTAACAACAAATGAAGCAGGCTCCCTTCCATACATAGTAGAACAATACAGATGGAACAAATGGGTAAAGGTAGGTACCGTTGAAGGCAAAGGCACTCCGGGCACACATACATATTCTATCCAAGTTCATCCGCACTCAGGTATGAATAAATTCAGAATCAAACAAATTGATTATACAAAGCAACCTCATTATTCTCAAGAATTGACATACAGGTCTAAGAAACCACCGGTAACATTTTCACCCAAAAAAGTCGAGAATGAAATTAAATTCTCCAGACCTACACTTTACGAAATTTACGATTATTACGGAAACATAGTAAAGAAAGGTTTTGGAGACAAAGTTGATGTATCCGGACTGAAAAAAGGAGAATATTTCCTTAATTACGACAACCAAATGGATACATTTAAGAAGAAATAAAATTTTCCGTTCAAAAGAAAAGTTCTTTACACAAATAGTATTATATTTGCAGCGCAAAAAAATAATTCAGTCAAACATACCAACGGTGAGGTGGGTGAGTGGCTGAAACCAACGGTTTGCTAAACCGTCGTACCTTTAACCGGGTACCGCGGGTTCGAATCCCGCCCTCACCGCAAAAAGCCGGGTCTAGTTCCGGCTTTTTTTATATTGTTTATTATTTCTTGTATTCATCTATAACACTTATATTTGCAACAAGAAAACTAACGCAAATGAAAAAACACATTTTACACATTCTGGTTCCGTTGTTAGTAATATTAGTAATTAGTTCTTGTGCACCTACACGGGTAATAAAACCTCTTCCCAAAGGAGAAAAAACAGTAGGAGCAACATTCGGAGGACCTTTGATAAATTTTGCAGGTGCAATTATTCCAATTCCATACACTTCGGCATGGGGAGCTTACGGGATAGACTCTTCTACCACAGCATGGGCAGGATTACATACTACTTCCTTGGCATTTGCAGATTTCCAGTTAGATTTCGGATTTACCAAAAATGTTTACACATCAAAATCAAGTTATATTCCCAACATTTCATTAACTCCGGCACTTAACTTTATGCACTCGTTCAGAGATGCTGAAGGTCGCCTCTATCCGGAACTTGATATAAACTTTTATTGGGATAAACCTAAACATCTTTATTATTTAACCTTTTCAAATTGGTTTATATTAAGCAGTGAAAAGGCACACGGAGAAAAAATAACACAACATTGGGTACCTACAATAAACACAGGAATAATGTTTAAGAGACCTAAAACTACATACCAGTTGGAATTAAGATATTTAGCTCCGTTTAACAAAAATTACAGTGTAGTAGAATATTTTAGCCCTATGGGTACAGGAGCATTAGGTATTTATTTTGGTGTTAATTTTAAATTAAAATAAAATGAGAGCAATTATCATATCCATAATTTCATTGTTTTTGTTTACATCATGCCTCAACCTTGACACACAATTATACAACGCACAAAAGGTAGATAAATACTTGCTCGATGAGGCAGAACATGAAATTGAAATTCCCGATACATACAAAATCCCTACGGAAAAAATAAACGAAGTTATTTTATACTCGGACGACAACGGCAACAAAGCTAAAATTTACGGTTATTATCTTGGAGATATCAGTAAAATAAGTACTGATACGGTTATTCTATACTGTCACGGCAACAAAAACAATCTTGATTACTACTGGACAAGGGCTGAATTACTTGCAAACGTAGGCGGTAAAAACAGGTGTGGTGTGTTTGTGTTTGATTACAGAGGTTACGGCATGTCGGAAGGAGAGTCAACAGAATCCAGCCTTTATGCAGATACAAGAGCAGCTTTAGAATGGTTAAAAGACAAAGGCTTGACAAGCGACAGATTGGTGGTTTACGGTTATAGTTTAGGAACAGCACCGGCTACCGATGTAGCATCAATGGTAAATAATTATCCGCTCTCACCTTCTTTTCTTATATTGGAAGCTCCGTTTGCTTCATCTGATGTTATGGTTCAAGATGCAGCAATTCTGGATTTACCTCACGGACTTTTCACAAATGTGAAAATTAATAATGCAGATAAAATAAGGCTGGTAAAATGTCCTTTTATGTGGATACACGGAGAAGATGATGATTTTTTAAATGTGCATACCCACGGAGAAGTTGTTTA
>JALWKH010000236.1 GCA_026996635.1 Bacteroidales bacterium
TTTTCCAAAGCAATGGAAATATCAAGTGATTTCAGCATTCTTAATGTCAAGGTAAAATTAAGCGTACACCAAGCCGGAGTACCGTATTGAGTTGCGTTTTTCAAGTTGTCTTCGCCGTACACATTGTAGTCTTTCAGCCTTTTCCAGCCGTTGTACAGCAAGTAAAATTCCGCTATTACATTGTTTGAAGTGTATTTAACAGCCGTCTTGCCGTAAAATGGCGGAATGTGATCGAGCGGATAAGGAACAGTGTCGGTGATTATTCTGCCGTAAGTGTATGTTGCCGTGGAATAAAGCTCGAAGTTTTCCGACATATTTATTCCCAATCTGGACGAAAAGCCGTAAATGTATGCTTCTTTGGCATTGCCGTTCGCAATTACTTTGCTCATTTCGCCGTCATACATTATTGAGTCTTTGCCGTTGAAAGTAAAGGGTATAGGTGTTATGGCATCGCGGTAAAGTGTGTAAAACGGATTTATGCCGATGTAAAAAATGTCCGCAAAATTCTTTTCAAAAAGTATGTCGGCAGTGTAAGTTTTTTCAACCTTGAGGTCGGGATTGGGAACAATGACTAGTCCGGGTTGCGAATCAAAAACCTTGGAAATATCATCAACATTCGGAGCGCGATACCCCGAAGATAAATTGAATGCTGTCCTGCCTTTTTTGAATTTGTAAACCAAACCCAAATTGCCTGTAACCGCACTGTTTTGCTGCGAAATTGATGTAAACGGAAAATGGGTGAGTGAAGTATCGTCAAATGCTGCTTGCAAAGTGTTGTAGCTGTATCTTGCACCGGTGTTTATCACAAAGTGTTCGCCCAATTCTTTGGATAGAGAGATATAAACTCCCTCATTGTCAGTTGTGGATCCGCCGTCGGGATATCTTGTTGTTGTGGGTTTTGTTTCGCCTGAAACGATGTTGTTTTTGAAAGCTGTGGAATAAACAAAGTTTTTGTACCATTCGCCTCCGTAGCGTAATTCTATTCCGGCCAAATCTTTTTGGAAGTCTGCATTGAGACCAAAAATATTTAAATGCTCGTTTCTGTTTGTTTTCCAATCGTTTGCAAATTTGCGTTTGTGCCTGCTTTCGTAGTAATTTTGAAAAGACAGGGTAATTTGGCTTTTTTCGTAAAAGGAGGTTTTGCGTGAAGTTTCCATTTTGTAATAAGCCAAAAGCCACTTTTGCGGACCGTAATACCATTCGGCATATTTCAGCGTGTCGGGGTTTTTGTATGTGTTCAGCCTGTCGTAGCGGGGAATGTTTGTAGATGTAGTATAGTAGAAATTAAGCGAGTGAACGGTTTTTTTGTGCTTGTAAGCAAATTTTTGCAGCAAGTTGATTTGCGAATAGCCGGAAGGAGTTTGAATGTTAACATCATTGTTTCGTATCATTGTATCCTTGCCGTTAATTCTTTCTACATAATAAAACCTTTTGCCCCAATCTCCGTAAAAAGGATTTCTTATATTTCCTTGCCTAAGGTCGCCGAAGTTGGAAATGGTGAAAACCGTAAGAGATGCTATTTTTTTTGATGCAATATTTGCCCGTATGCTATTAACATTACCACCATCGGCTGAAGTGTATCGTGACATAACATTGCCTGTTACAAGGACTTTTTTTGATGTGTCGGCAAACAGAGGCTTGTACGGATGAAGGTTTATTACACCACCCAGAGCATCGCTACCGTAAATTACGGAACCGGGACCGTTTACAATTTCCACTTTCCTGATGCCGAATGGGTCTGTGGTAATAATGTTTTGCAAGTGCCCGCCGCGGTAAATGGCATTATTCATTCTTATTCCGTCAAAAACCAAAAGGATTTTGTTGGTTTCAAATCCGCGTATTACGGGACTGCCGCCGCCCATTTGCGATTTTTGCACAAAAAGTTCGCCGCTTTTTTGCAAGATGTCTGCGGTATTTTGCGGATTTATATCCATAATTTCCCTTGCGGGTATTACCGAAATGGAAACGGGAACATCTTCTTTGCTTTCTTTGAATTTGCTGGCGGAAACAACAACCTCATTCAAGTCAAAACTTTTAGGTTTCAGGTAAATAATGCACACAGCATCTTTACCGTAACAAATCTCGCCAACGGTAATTTTTTTTGTGTAGTATCCTATGCGGCTGAAAGTTACTTCATCACTTTTTTTGAGCTTTAATGATATTTCGCCTTTGAGGTTTGTTACACCAGAGATTTTGCCGTTTACTTGTACGCTTACATTTTCGATCGGTATGTTATCCTGAAAATCCCTGACGGTAAATGTTTGGGCTTTGATTATTCCTGACAGGGAAAGTATGATTAAAAAGGTTATTAACTTTTTCATACGGAAAAATTTGCCGTAAAATAACAACAAAAAATTGAAAACTTGTGCTTGAAACCGTGCCGGATAAAAATTAATCCCAAATTATGCAAAAGAAAGTATTGAATAGATATAACATCCGGGCAAACAATGTGTTTTATAATATATCTCAATTAAGAATCAACAGAATGCTAAAACTAAAATTTTAATGTGCGAATGAATTAATTTGCTAATTATTTGATTTACTGCCAAACAGTAATTACAGTAGTGCTGAGGTCAGGTCAAAATGTCGGGCTTGTGGTTGCGTGAATGGCAAAACATATGAGAATACGAGGGAAAGTCCGCCTATTGGCGGATTTTAAACGAAAAATTTGGCAATTGGCCTTGGATTGTGCGATGTTTCGTTTTCCGCTTTTCCCGTATTGCTATGTTTTGACAGAGCGGGTGGAAGCATCATTTTGACCGAGATTTTTGGTTCTTTGTATCAACTGACAAAGAACAATATAAAAATTAAGGTGAAAACTTCTTTTTTCTAACGCGTAATTTGGGTTTATAATCACACGATACAATCGTGCAGTAACACGGTTTGTTCCTACCCAAGTCATTCTGAACAATGTCAACCTGAAGACATCATTCCGAAGACGTCATTCTGAACAACGTCATTCTGAACTCGTTTCAGAATCTCTTTATTTCGGTCTCTTTCTTGTTTTCGTTTCAGAATCTTCACATTTCGGTAGAGGATTAAGGTGGGTGATAAATTGTGCAACAATTAAAATCACTATCTTTGTTTTTATAAACATTTTTGATTCTATGGCGGAAGATTACATAAACATTCACGAAACATTTGCGTCGTTTTTCAAAGATAAGATTGATAAAAAAGCGGCTAAAATCCTGTCAGAAAGGCTGGAAGAAGGCAGTGTGGCAATGCCGTTGGACGATGAAAATGTTTTTACACCGGAAGAAATTGCCGAACTAAAAAAAAGATACGAAAGCACAGAAGACAAACCTTTTGTTGTTCTCAATGATAAAATTTACTTGCAGCGGTATTTCAGATACGAAACAGCGATAATAAAAAAAATAAAAGACATCATAAATCAAGCAAATAACACGGATTTCACCGAAGCTCAAAAAGAACAGATAAAAAGTTTTTTGCAAGCAAATTTCAGTGGGCAAGAAAATCCCGATTGGCAAAAAATAGCAGTTATTCTAGGCATAATATCGCCATTTTTGATTATCACGGGCGGACCGGGAACAGGAAAAACAACCACGGTGGCAAAAATCATTTCTTTACTTCTAACGCTCAATGACAATTTGCGGATAGCACTTTCTGCACCAACTGGCAAGGCTGCAGCCAGATTGAACGAATCAATACGGAATGCGAAGGTAAAAGCTGATCCCGAAGTGATGGACAAATTGCAAAACATTGAAGCCAAAACCATTCACCGCCTGCTTGTTTTTCGCAGCGACTCGTCTTTCCGCTACAACGAAGATAACCGCTTACCGTATGATGTGATTATTGTGGAC
>JALWKH010000237.1:0-438 GCA_026996635.1 Bacteroidales bacterium
CTACAGATCCGTCGGTATTTACTGCAACTGAATATCCCGACATATCTCCTGCAACATCTCCGTCAATATCTTGACCTACCTGAAGCCAAGCTTGTGCATTCAAAACAATGTAAGAAAATAAAAGACCTGAAATAAACACTAATGATTTCTTCATAATTGTAAATTTTAAAGTTAAAAAAATTAATGTTTGATTAAGATTTTTCCTGTGGCAACCGATTTCTTTCAGTTCAACACTTTATAATAATAAACGCCATCCGGCAAGGATGTGTTAATATGGTTTACATTTCCTTTTAATTGGATTTCATAAACCTTAGTGCCGGAAACATCATAAAGTTCAAAAGTTGTTTTTCCTGTCTTAATATTTTTAATCTCTACGGCAAAATCTCCGTTAGTGGGATTCGGATAAACCGATGTTGTCAATAAATCCACATCATTTAC
>JALWKH010000237.1:448-3796 GCA_026996635.1 Bacteroidales bacterium
ACCCTTACATGTCCGGCATCCACACCATTACCGTCATTAAAACAAGATCCTGCAGCAACCGTCATACCATCTCCACTCAAACTTACAGAACAACCAAAATTGTCGTTTTCCGCTTCTCCGTTTATATCAGACCCAACCTGGATCCAAATACCAGTTTCTGAAACATATTGAAAAACCCTTACCTGTCCTGCCTCATCTCCATTAGTACCATTGTATTTGCTACCTATTGCAACAAAATCTCCCTCAGTATTTAAACTAACTGAATATCCTGCATAATCACCTGACGATTCACCGTAAATATTTTGCCCTAATTGCACCCATTGTCCGTTGTCCGTATCAAATCCGAAAATTTTCACCTCTCCAGCTTCCGTTTTGTAATCATCATTACGTGGTATCCCCATTGCAATTACTGAGCCGTCATAATTTACGCTAACAGAAGTTCCGGCTTCGTAATACTGATTCTCGCCATAAAGAGATTGTCCTTTTTGTTCCCAAATATTGCTTGAAGAATTGTAAGCAAATACCCTGACCTGCCCGGACTTAGAACCGTTTTCATCATTATAAGGTGCGCCTATAACCACAACATTCCCGTCTCCACTCAAACTTACAGCTGTACCCGATACATCTCCGCTGTTTTCTC
Source organism: Bacteroidales bacterium (assembly GCA_026996635.1). Lineage (GTDB taxonomy): Bacteria > Bacteroidota > Bacteroidia > Bacteroidales > JALTDM01 > JALTDM01. Next base: position 1,089 of record JALWKH010000237.1, read on the forward strand.
CGTCAATATCTTGCCCAAGTTGTTCCCACTGTCCTGTAGATGAATTGTATTCAAAAATCCTTACATGACCTGATGTAGATGCATTGTCATCATTGAAGGGTGCACCTACTGCAATAATTTTTCCGTCTGCACTTAAACTAACGGATGTGCCGAAATTATCTCCTCCGTCTTCTCCATCAATACTCTGTCCCATTTGTGTCCAAGAACCCGATACATTCTTGAAGACACGTACCCGCCCTGCATCTGTTCCGTTACCGTCATTATTAGGTGCTCCGACAGCTAAAACAGTACCGTTAGCATTTAAACTAACCGAATAACCGAAGTTGTCGTCGTTTGCTTCACCTAGGATATCGGCACCTATTTGTGTCCAAACACCATTATTGTTAGCAAAAACACGGACTTGACCGGAATTATCACCGTTTTCGTCATTATTGGGGGCACCAATTGCCACAATTGATCCATCTCCACTTAAACTAACCGAATATCCAGAATTGTCACCTGCTGCCACACCATCGATATCCGAACCAATTTTCATCCAAGTCTGAGCTTGAATAGTTGTTACTAAAACAAACAAACCAAACACGAACAAAATTGTTTTTTTCATAGTAAAAGATTTAGAGTTCTGGTGAACAAAAATATAGTAAACAGACAGAATCTTTATCACCCTAACGGGTGATTTTATCCTTACTGCCTTAAGAAAAAGTAGTTGAGTTGTTTAATTTTGGTATCGGTTTTTCAATTTTTACTCAACTCAAAAAATGCTTGAACAGCTTTAACAAACTCCCCAAACATTTTACAACCTACAATACCGTTTTGCGTACTGAGAATTTTATTTTACAATTCTACTATCTCAACCCTTCGGTTTTGTGCTTTACCCTCGTCTGTAGAGTTTGAAGCTACAGGAGCTGTTTGTCCGTCACCAAATACCTTTAGCTGATCAGCATTAACAGAATATTTTGATACCAGTTCATTCTTTACCGATTGTGCCCTATCCATAGACAATTTCAGATTTGCTTCAAACTCTCCCGTATTATCGGTATGTCCAACTATTATAAATTTTTTATCGGGATGGCTTTTCAGATAATCTGCTATTACCTTGATTGTTCCTTCAGACTCGGGTTTAATATCTGCCTTTCCGGGATCAAACAAAATACTGTAAACAGAAAGATGACCAAAAGCAGCTAAGTTTTCATCAATGTTTTTTGCATTGAAAACATCTTCTTTATCAGCTTCCATTACATCTTGCGTAATTAGTGTCTTGTCGGAAAATCCCGATATGTAAATAACGGTGTAAATGTTTTTTTCGGTACCGGGTTTACGGGCAACTATCAAACAATGAGAATCTTCACCCCGTTGATAATATTTATATCCAAGCTGCCCTGTCATTTTGTTGCCAAAGTAATAGTTCGCAAAATCTTCGGAATTACATCCGATTCCGTCAACACCCTTACCTTTGACTATAATTGCGAAACCGTTTTTTTGAAGGTTATCCAATAAAGTTTTATATACATATGCAGGATTATTTTCTGCAGGAGTCGTATATTGGTATCTTGTCAACTTGCCTTCAGTTTTTAGCATATGTGGAAAATACCTTCCTTTATCCTCTTGATAAGTAAGTTTAGCAAGCGGAACATTGTATTCCTCCCATTTAAAGACTTTGTAAAACTCAAGATCAGATCCCGGGAAACGTTGAATTGAAGGATAATCTTCAGAACCTTCAACGTCATTTTTTTGTGCAAAAATATTTGTTGAAAATATCAATGCAATTCCTGTTAAAATTAATGTTAGTTTTTTCATTTTTTGTTTTTTATGATTTATTAAAAATTAAACGACAGGCCTGTGTATAAACCTATACCGCCTAAATTAGTTTTTACATTTGTTTTTATGGTACTACTTCTATTGATATATTCAACCTCTACCGGAATAAAACTGTACATAAATGCCGAGTTGAAATAGAGAGACTTTATTATTCTAAAACTTGTTCCCATTTTACAATATATACCCAATGCCATACCGTCTGCTTCCATATCAGGAAAATCATAGCTTTCATCCCGAAATTTCATTTCCAGAGTATAATCAGGTATAAAATCCAAACCCGTTTCATAAAATAACTTAATCGAATTTGATGATAAAAGTTTTCCCGTTATACCCAGAGTGAAATTCGGTATATCTGCAGCATTCTCAAAACTGGAAAAAGTAGTATCTGTTTCCTTAACAAATAAGTCATTATCCAAATGTACAAAATAAAAACCTAATGAAACTCCCACACTTTTATTAAAATAATATTTCACATCCAATGCTGGAGCCAACGATGTGCCGTATCAGCTAATACTCCCTGTCGATGCATAAGATCCATCGGGATAAGCAAATTGTGTAACACTGTTATCGGAATTGATATGCAATGATGTCGGTGTCCAAAAAATTACCGATAAGCCAACGTCAAAATGATTAAAACTCTTTTCTTGAGCTTGCACTTTACCGATAAATATAAAAAGTGCCAGAATAATTAATTTCGTTTTCATAATTAAAAATGTTTTTGATAAAAATAAGCCGTGTTATATCTTTCGGTCGGGGAGGACTAAAAGATTACCAAAACTTACTGATTATGATATCTCAATTTAAATTACGATTCTTCATTATTTAAAATTAAAATTTATATTTTATAAAAATTGTTTTTGGAAGTGTTGCATTAACATAACTGCTTATAT
>JALWKH010000238.1 GCA_026996635.1 Bacteroidales bacterium
TATTCAACACCCTAAACATAATAAAAATACCGTTCCCCACTGTTGAAATAAATTCAAACGGTAACTTGTTGATAAAACCTTTATATTTCTGATATTCAGAAAACCACATTGTTGAAAACTTTTTGACAAGCTGTTAACAACACTGTTAAAAAGTGTCAATTACCACTATCTCGAATTATGCATTAAAAATTAAACTCCGATTAGTTTCTATGGCTAAAGCCAAAAATTTTTACTGAAAATATTTTAACACCGCCTTAAAAGACGGTGCTAATCATACCAATAAGGTATTAAACAGGCATTAGCCCGGTTGTCATTTATTCTAAAACACCATTTATTTAGCCCTGCCTTTTAAGGTAGGGTAAAAAAACGATTCAGTACCGGCTTTAGCCTTAGAACTCAAATGACGGATTTTGCGAAAGGACTTGTTTTTCCTGAAGTTAAAAATTTATAGAACTCATTATTGCGTAATTTAGGATTATTTACACTCAACACTTTTAACCAAAACAGCCTAAAGTTATAAACACATGTTGATAAAAGACAACAACGCTTGAATTTCAATAAGTTATAATTTAACATCTTGTTGAAATTTTGTTAAAAAGGTTAAAAATTGTTTCATGTATAGATAAAAATTTTTTACACAAAAACAGCAAATCATCTTTTGACATCCAATGCCATAATTAACTATATTTGTAAGTAAAATAATGCAAGTGAAAACTCTACTTATCATATTGTCAACCCTTTTAATTTTAACAGGTTGCACCAAAAACAAAAACGATATAATTATAACGGGTAAAGTTTTTTCGCCTAACGAACAATCGTACATTTCCGGCGTAAAAATTTCCTTAGAAGGACAATTATTTGAAAACAATACTTGGAACAGCAACTACTCTACCATAGCGTCAACTTATTCCGACGCATCAGGAAGCTACACCATTGAACACGAAAGCGTTAGGACAAACGGAATGAGATTAAAAGCTGAGAAACAAAACTACATAACAAAACTTATTGACATCAATTATGAAGAAATAGTACCCGGGGAAGAATTTCCCGTAAACATAAACATTTATCCATCAGCATTTTTGCTTATTACAATAAAGAATGTTTTGCCGGCAAATGAATCGGACGAATTAACAGTAAATTTAACTTTAGGTACAGACGACTGTCCTACATGCCTACATAGCGGTAACACGACTTTCGAAGGTGCCGATGTGAACGATACAATATTCGGTATGGTTTACGGAGAAAAGGATTACACGGTAAAATGGACAGTAAACAACAACGGAAACATAGAATTACACTCACAAAATGTTCATTGTGGCAAAAGTGATACTGCTACAGTAAATATTAGTTATTAAAGCATGACTGACAACACTGAAATTATTTATGATATTGCCCTAACTTTTGTTCCCGGATTCGGTCCAGTAACCATAAAAAAAACTTTGCAGAATTACGGAAGTGCCAAAAACTTTTTTGAACAAAAGGAAAAAGAACTCCTAATGGCACCTTTTGTATTAAAAGACCAAGCCATATCGGGGCTTAAAGACCAACTGCTGCAATTGGCGGAAGATGAAATAAAATTTTGCAAGAAAAACGGAATTGAAATATTAACCATTCACGATGAAAACTTCCCCACACTTCTTAAAGAAACATACGACCCGCCTTATGTTTTGTATGTAAAAGGGAATGTTGATTTTAATTCCCGAAGCAAAAAATTATCGGTAGTCGGCACAAGAAAAGCAACTAATTATGGGAAATCAGTTTGCCAAGACATCATAAAAAACTTGGCAGAAGCACACAACGATTTGGAAATAATAAGCGGGCTTGCTCTTGGCATCGATACTTGCGCGCACAAATCGGCACTTGCAAACTATGTAACTACCATAGCTGTTCTGGGACACGGCTTTTCGTATTTGTATCCTGCACAGAATAAAAAACTTGCACGCGAAATTATTGAAAACAACGGCGCTCTTATCTCGGAATACCCCAAGGACACAAAACCCGACGGTTTTAATTTTGTGAAAAGGAACAGAATAATAGCCGGAATGACTCAAGGCACCCTTATTGTCGAAAGCGGCAAAAAAGGCGGATCGCTTATTACTGCAAACATTGCATCATCATACAACAGGGAAGTAATGGCTGTGCCCGGCAGGACTATTGACAGCCATTCGGCAGGTTGCAACAATCTGATAAAAACCAACAAAGCATCATTGGTTGAAAACGCTGCGGATATTGAAAGAACATTAAACTGGGATTTGCTAAAACCCCAAAAAGTCGAAAAGACATTACCGCCGTTGTCTCAAGAAGAAAAAAAGATTGTGGAAATATTGGAAACAGAAGGCAAAACCAACATAAATACCTTATCCAAGTTAAGCCGTATTGATTTATCTAACTTATCTTTGCACCTGATAAATTTGGAAATAAAAGGCATTGTTAAAAGCTTGCCAGGAAATTTTTATGAATTGAGTTAACATTTGTGGTTAATGGTTAACATAATTATTTTACATAATGAGATGTCGGAACAATTAGATTTTGAAACAAGTTCAAAATGACCTCTTCAAAAGACATTGTACAGATAGAAGCACAGCAATATGATAAAAACATAAAAAAACAAAGACATGAAAACATACAAAAACCCGGTTGAACTCACAGAAGCACTGGAAAAAGAAAAAAAAGAAGGTAAAATAATAGGTTTTGTCCCCACAATGGGAGCATTGCACGAAGGTCACTTAAGCCTTGTACGAAAATCATTGAAGAAAGACGACATAACCGTAGTGAGTATTTTTGTAAATCCCGTCCAATTCAACAATAAAGATGATTTGAAAAAATACCCCCGCATCTTGGATAAAGACATGCAACTACTTGAGAAAGAAGGTGTACACTATTTATTCGCCCCGACAGAGAAAGAAATGTACCCTGAGGGGTTGGAAAACATAAAAGAAAAATACGACTTCGGACACCTTGACAAAATACTTGAAGGGAAATTCAGACCGGGGCATTTCAACGGTGTGGCAATAGTGGTAAAAAGACTATTTGAAATAGTAAAACCACATCATGCATACTTCGGAAAAAAAGATTACCAGCAACTCTTGATAATAAAAGAGCTTGTGCGACAATATGATATTCCGGTAGAAATAATTCCTGCCGAAATAGTCAGGGAACATAACGGACTTGCAATGAGCAGCCGTAATCTTTTGTTAACCGATGATAAAAGAGAACTTGCTTCCAACATCTACAAGGCACTTGTGTACGGCAAAAACCTAAATACCACGGTAAAAGAAACCAAATCAAAGGTATTGGACTTCCTTAAAGAAAAAGGATTGAACGATATTGAATACTTTGCCCTAGCTGATAAAGAAAACCTGCTTGAGGCACAAGACAATGAGCCCGCAAAAGGCAAAATTGCACTGATTGCCGTCAATTGCTGCGGGGTACGGCTTATTGACAATATGGAATATTAATCAAGATTCAATACTCTTTTTATTTCATTAATAATATCTGCCTTGCGGAACGGTTTGGTAATATATCCGTCACCACCGGCTTCCGTTACGGCTTCCATATCTTTTTCGTAAGCATGCGCTGTTTGCATTATGATTTTTATACCGGGATATTTCTTTTTAATTATCCTTGTCGCTTCAATACCATCCATCTCAGGCATTCTGATATCCATTAAAATCACATCGTAATCCGGATCTTTTTCCACCTCTTCTACAACCTGTTTTCCTGTATTTGTTTAGTTTCACCACGTTGTTTATAGATTAAAGGAGAACTTCCGTCAAAGAAAGTTCTCCCTTTAAAG
>JALWKH010000239.1 GCA_026996635.1 Bacteroidales bacterium
GAGCAACGGAGAAACATCCAGCAGTATTTCAAATGTAACTTCCGGAACCTATACGGTTACAATAACAGATGCTGCAGGTTGTACGGATATCGAAAGTATTGATATTTCCGACATAGGTGGCCCAACGGTACAAATTACCTCCACAACAGATGTTTCTTGTAACGAATCTTGTGACGGGGCAGCAACCGCCACAATTACAACAACCTCAACAGGCCCTTATGATTATGACTGGAGTAACGGGAGTTCAACTTCCGGCACATCATCTACGACAAATTCTGTTTCATCCTTATGTGCAGGAACAATTAGTGTAACCTTAACAGATGCAGTCGGTTGTGCCTCTACGGCAACAGCAAATATCTCCGAACCAACAACTGTTCAAATATCAACAGACAGCATTGTAGATGCAAATTGCGGAAACAGCAACGGTTCTATTTATATAACAGTATCAGGAGGCACCCCGGGCTACTCTTATAGCTGGAGCGATGGTTCAACTTCTGAAGATTTGACCAATAAACCAAGCGGAAATTATGATGTTACTGTAACAGATGCAAACGGTTGTACACAAACGGTATCATTTACAATTGGAGATACACCCGGTCCTGAAGTTGATATTCGCGATTCGCAAGATCCTCTTTGTAATGGAGATTGCAACGGTTGGGCAATTGCACAAGTTACAAACACATCAACCCCACCTTATACATTTACTTGGAGTACCGGAAGTTCTAACACTACAACAGAGACTTTGGATACTGTAAATACATTATGTGCTAATACATGGTATTATATTACACTCACGGATGACAACGGCTGTACAGATGTAGATAGCATAATATTAACTGAGCCCGATGAAATAAACCTGACAATTAACCCATATTCAGATGTAAGTTGTTATAATGGATCTGACGGTTCGGCTACAGTCAACACTTCCGGAGGTACAGCACCTTATACCATCTTATGGTCTAACGGACAGACAAATACAACAGCCACTAATTTACCTGCAGGCACATTCACAGTAACAATAACAGATGCTAACGGGTGTACAGCAGATACAAGTGTAACCATTAACCAACCTACACAATTAACCTTGACCCTTGACGGAACAGATCCGACTTGTGGTAACAACAATGGAAATATTACATCAACTGTAGCAGGAGGAACACCAAATTACTCTTACGATTGGAGTTCCGGAGAAACTACTCAGGACCTAACAAATATACCTTCTGGAACTTATGGACTAACAGTTACAGATGCAAATGGTTGTACCGTAGAAGACCAAATAACCTTGAACGATATACCGGGACCAACAGCAACAATATCAAATGTAGTTAATGTTTCGTGTTACGGCAATAATGACGGTAGCATAACAGTTTCGGCAAGTGGAGGATCTTCTCCCTATACTTACTCCTGGAGTAACGGACAAACAGGCGTTACAGACACTAATTTAGCCGCAGGGTGGTACTATGTAACAATAACAGACACCAATGGGTGCGAAGCTATTGATTCTGCAGAAGTAATTCAACCCGATCAATTAACCATAAGTATAAATGATTATAATCTTAGCTGTTATGGTGACTGTGACGGTTCATTAACAGCTAATGTTTCAGGAGGCACACAACCATATACATATCAATGGGATGATGCCACCTTGTCAACAACCGCTACTATTAACAACCTGTGCGCAGGAACATATCATGTTACCGTAACAGATTCAAATGGTTGTCAAATAATAGACAGTGCGAATGTTATTGAACCTAATCCTATAGTAATTACAGCACAAATAACCGATGCTATATGTAACCAGCCCAATGGGGCAATTGATGTCACTGCAATAGGAGGAACTCCACCATATGACTTTGGGTGGTCAAACGGTGACACAACAGCAAGCATCGACAGCTTGGAAGCCGGAACTTATTCTCTAGTTGTAACAGATGCAAACGGATGTCATGTCGATACTACATTTAGTGTTATTGATGCAGGTAGCCCTGTTGCTACGATTTCAGATTACGAAAATGTTGATTGTAACGGTAATTGCAACGGAACAGCAACAGTTGTTGCAACTGGCGGCACAGGTCCGGGCACCTATACTTATAACTGGAGTGACGGACAAAACACCCCTGTAGCTACAAATCTATGCGCAGGAAACTACTATGTAGTCGTATCTGATACCAATGGCTGTACATCAACAGCTTATGTAACAATTACCGAACCTCCTGTTTTAGGATATAATCTATCAACAACAGATGTCAGCTGTTTCGGTGAATGTGACGGTAGTGCAACAGTTACTCCTTACGGAGGGACACCTCCATACTCCTACAACTGGACAGGTGGAGGAAGCACCCCTAACGATTCAACAAACACCCAACTTTGTGCAGGAACATACTCAGTTGAAATTATAGACTCAAACGGATGTAATATTATTGACAATAATGTTTCTATAACAGAACCGACTCAAATTTCTCTTACTGTCTCAGTAACAGATGAAACTTGTGCAGAATCTAATGACGGTACAGCAACGGTAAATGCAACAGGAGGCACACCACCATATACTTACTTGTGGGACAGTAATGCAAACAATCAAACTACAGAAACAGCAACAAATCTGGACGAGGGAACATATTATGTAACAGTAACTGATGCACACGGCTGTACACAAACAATTTCAGCAACTGTTTCTTCTCCTGATCCATTAACATTTACCTCGGTAACCTCACAAGACCTTAATTGTTACATGTCCGGTGACGGAGAAATACATGTTACCGTTTCCGGTGGCACCCCCAATTATACCTATCACTGGGAAAATAATATTTCACCATCGTGGAGTGCATCAACTCAAGACCTTACTAACCTCGATGCAGGAACATATTTCTTAACGGTAACAGACGATAACGGATGCCAAATAGACACAACGGTTATTATAAGTCAACCCGTTCAACTAAGTCTTACTTTATCAAAAACAGACGAAACTTGTCATGGATTATGCGACGGTAGTATAACAGCTTTTGTAACAGGTGGCACCCCTCCATCGGGTCCTTACCATTATAATTGGTCAACCCTGGATACAACATCATCAATTACTAATTTATGCCCAGGAACTTATTCATTAACGGTTACGGATGATAATGGTTGTACTATCACAGGCTCTGAAACAATTTCAGGTCCACCTGCATTAGTAATAAATGTTGACAATGTTGAAGACGCTACTTGTGGAGACGCAAACGGTTCTATTTCAATAAGCCTTTCAGGAGGAACAGGAGTTCCAACCATTGAATGGAGTGCAAATGCAGGAGGACAAAACACAACCACAATAAACAACTTGTCATCAGGAAACTATTGTGTAACGGTGACAGATGAAAACGGATGCGAAACAGACACCTGCATTGGTGTAGATAATATTGGAGGTCCTATTATTAATGGCTTCAATGTAGAAAATGTAACCTGTAACGGTGCTTCCGATGGTGCTGTAACAGTAAACTACAGCTACCCGTCCAATCCTGCTACTCCATATACTATACTATGGAACACAGGAGACACATCACAAACCATAACCAACTTACCAAGTGGTAATTACACCGTAACTATAACAGACGCAAATAACTGCTCCGCAATAGATAATGCTTATGTTGATGAACCTGACCCGCTTAACGTAATAATAGGCAACATAGTAGATAATACTTGTTACGGAGACTGTAACGGTAGTGCCGCAACTAATGTAACAGGTGGTACCCCTCCATACAGTTATTCTTGGAGCGACGGACAAACTACAGAAAATGCATCAGGATTATGTGCAGGAACCTATACCTTAACAGTTACGGATGCAAACAACTGTACCCAAACATCATCTGTTACCATAACCGAACCACAACCAATTGTAATAAATCTTGACTTTATTCAAAATGTTTCATGTGCAGGAGAAAATGATGGTGTTATCAGTATTACACCAACAGGAGGTTCAGGTTCTTATGTTTACAACTGGTTAAATGCAAATTCCACCGGTTCGGTAGCAGGCGGATTGAGTGCAGGAACTTATACTGTAGTAGTTAGCGATGCAAACGACAACTCTTGTTCAACAGATACTTCATTTACGGTTACAGAACCGGAACCATTGTATGTGACATTAGGCAGCGAACCGACTACTTGTGGAAATGATAACGGAAGAGCGTTCATCGAATCTCTTGGCGGAGGTACCGCTCCTTACTCTTGGAACTGGTCTCCTTGCAGCTCAGGTTGTAATGATAGTTCCATAACAAATGTTGCAACCGGATATTATTATATACAAGTATTCGATGCTAATGGTTGTAGCATTATAGATTCTGTAGCAGTCTTAAATATCCCGCCTCCACATATCGAAGATATAATAACACATGATGTAAGTTGTTATGGCGGAAGTGACGGAAGTGCAGAAGTTGTACACGATTATTACGGAACCCAACCATTCACATATCAATGGTCTTCTTCAGCCAGTCATGACTCTATTGCAACCGGATTAAGTGCAGGTACACATACGGTAACTTTAGTAGATGCTAACGGATGTACAGATTTCTTTGTATTCCAAATAAACCAACCGGATCCTGTTGAAGTTTACGGATATGGTCCTCAAGAACCCGTGTGTATAGGTCAACAAGTAAACATATATGCAGTGGCAAATGGAGGAACATCGCCATACACTTACATTTGGAATAATTCGTCTTTTGACAGTACCAGTACACAACAAGTAACGGTTGACAGCAGCACAACATTTTATGTTTCAGCTATGGATGCAAACGGCTGTATGTCACCAACTCAAGCGGCAATATCCATCCAAGTATATCCACCTCTTGATGTAAGTGTATCAGGTGAAACGGATATTTGTGAAGGAGATGCTGCAACATTATTGGCAATAGGTAGTGGTGGGAACGGTGGACCTTATACATATATTTGGGATTCAGGCAACGAAGGAGACAACATAGATGTATTTCCGCACAATTCAAGGTATTTTACGGTAAGTGTCTATGACAATTGTGGCACCCCTCCTGCAAGTGACAGCATTTTTGTAATGGTACACCAATATCCTAAACTCATTAACCTGGATAATGCTAATGGTTGTCAACCATTAAGAGTTGATTTTATGCCTCAAGTTTGGAACCCTGACCCGGGTCATCCTGTTTCTTACAGTTGGGATTTCGGAGACTACAATTCATCTCCGTCAAGCAATTTCTCAAACGACAGCACACCTGTACATGTTTATAACTATGAAGGAACATATGATGTAACATTAACTTTAACATCAGAATATGGGTGTAGCCATGATACCATACTGAATAACTTGATAACTGTTTTCCCAACACCAACTGCAAGTTTCTCTGCATACCCGACAGCTACAGGTGTATTTAGTGCTGATATAAACTTTACCGACTACTCTGACGGGAATATAGTAATATGGTCTTGGGATTTTGGAGACAGTACCATGTCAACAGTCCGAAATCCGTTCCACTCATATTCCCGTCCGGGAGATTACATTGTTTCTCTAATTGTTGTAAGCGACAAAGGATGTAAAGACACTGCTCAGACAAGGATTCATATTTATCCGGAAACAACATTTTATCCGCCGACAGCATTTACTCCAGGCAGCGGATACGGTAACGAATATTTCTATCCTAAAGGTGTAGGTATTTCAGATGAAGGTTATCATATGTATATTTATGACAGGTGGGGAGAATTGATTTTTGAATCGGATGTAAAACCTGCAGGCACAAACCAACGCTATGAGGTAGAAGGAGGATGGAACGGAAGGTATAACAATACAGGAGAGTTTGTCCCTGCTGGAGTTTATGTCTGGTTGATTGAATACAAGGATGCAATGGGTGAACTGAAAAGAAGAAGCGGTACGGTAACAGTTATCAGATAACATTTTGAAGGAGGGCATTAGCTCTCCTTTCTTTTTATTTATAAAAATACTTACCTTTGTTACCTCAAACTTTAATCAAACATGAGGCTTGCCTTTAAACGGATATTTTTAGCAATAGCATTTATTACTTTTTCAACTTTGGCTTTCTCCCAGAAAAATAAAGTTAATCCCAACGGTTATAATATTTTTTACTATCCCAACGGAAAAATATCCAGCGAAGGCTATATGAAAAACGGACAACCCGACGGCTTCTGGAAAACATATTATCCCAACGGTGTTTTAAAGTCCGAAGGCAACAGGAAAAACACCCTGCTCGATTCTACCTGGATATTTTTTAACGAAAAAGGTGATACAATAGAAATTATAAATTACAGAAACGGTAAAAAAAACGGATACAACATTAAATACAATTACGAATACAATGACAGCGGGCAACTTGTAAAAAAAGAAATTGTATCCAAAGAACTTTACCTAAACGACAAAAAAGAAGGTAAAGCATATTATTACAAAAACAATAAAATACATTTGATTGTAAATTACAAAAACGGAGTAAAAAACGGTTACGCATTCGAAATATCCAACGACACACTTATTACAACACTTTACGAATATAAAAACGGATTTCTGGTTTTCAGCGAAAAGATAAACCGCTACGACAAAAACGGAAAAAAGCACGGTGTTTGGAAAGAATTTTATCCCGACGGAAAACTTAAGCGGGAAATGTATTATATCCACGGACAATTAAACGGACTTTACAAAGAATACTCACCTGACGGAAAGTTAATTACCGTGTTAATGTATAAATACGGCAAACCCGAAAAAGTCAATAAAAACACAGTACGTGAAATAACCCAAAAACAAACTTTCTATCCGAGCGGCAGATTAAAGCACAGCGGATTTTACAAACACGATTCCATACCTGTGGGTGTACACAAAGAATATGACGAAGCAGGAAATGTTACAATGGTAAAAATTTATGATGACAACGGTTATCTAAAAGGAGAAGGGATGTTCGATAAACACGGCAGGAAAACAGGTATTTGGAAAGAATTTTATCCTACCGGCGAACTGAAAGCAGAAGGCAAATATAAAAAAGGCAAAAGAACAGGCCTTTGGAAATTTTATTACAAAGACGGTAAAATCGAACAGACGGGTTACTATTACAAAGGCAAGCCCCATAAAAGATGGAAATATTATGACCACAGCGGCACCCTTTTAAAATACGAATCGTACTACAAAGGTAGGTATGACGGACCTTATTATCTGTTTTCCAACCGAGGAGATACATTAGTATGGGGATATTTTACAGATGGCGAGCGGGACAGCACATGGAAATTCATTTACCAAGACAAATGGGAAACCGGACCATATAAAGACGGGCTAAAAGAAGGCTTGTGGACCAGGAAATTGAATGAAAACAACAAAACAATTTACAAAGCAAATTACATACAAGGAGTACCGCACGGCAAAGTTTATTATTATTTCAACAACGGAAAAATCCGCAGAATAGAAGAATACAAAATGGGTGTGCCGCATGGAAATTGGCAATACTACACCGAAGAGAACGAACTTGATTTGATTGAAACATACCGTAACGGAAAACTAGTAAAAATAAACGGCAAAAGATTCAAATGGCCTAAAAAGCTGAAAAATCCGCAAGTTATTCTCAGAGACACAAAATCTGCAAAAAAAGACAAGCCGGCAACTACAATTACCGATAATTAGCCATATTGCAAAAATTTAATTTATATTTGCCTTTGATTATTCACATACAAACTACAGTATGAAATTAGGAATATTCGGTTATCCGTTTAGCGACAAAGAAGTTGAGTTTATTTACAACATTATAGATTTCATTGAAAAACACGTAGATAAAGTATATATCTATAAGCCGTTTTATGATTTTTTAATAAACTCGTTTGACATAAGTATCCCTCACACAAAATTATTCACCACACACGAAGAAGTACCTCCGACACTTGATGTAATGTTGAGCATAGGTGGAGACGGAACTATACTTGAAACAATAACATTCATACGCAACAAAAACATTCCCGTTCTGGGAATAAATCGCGGCAGGCTGGGTTTTCTTGCCAATGTTTCAAAAGTAGAAGTCGAAAGAGCTTTAAATTGTCTTGCAGAAAGAGATTACCAAATAGAAAAAAGGGTTTTATTCAAGCTTGAAGTTCTTAACCAAAAAAACAAACATTGTGATTTTCCATATGCTCTCAACGAAATTACTATCCACAAAAAAGATACGGCTTCTATGATTTCCATAACCACTTATGTAAATGATGAATACCTGAATACATATTGGGCTGACGGATTGATTATTTCCACACCGACAGGTTCCACGGCATATTCGTTAAGTGTTGGCGGACCTATTGTGGTTCCACAATCACAAAACATAATAATTTCACCCATTGCACCCCATAATTTAACCGTAAGACCTCTTGTTTTACCTGACAATGTAGAGTTGCACTTCAAGGTAAACAGCCGTAGCGGCAATTTTTTGGTAACCTTGGATTACAGGTCGGAAGTCTTTGATAATGATACGGAATTTATCATAAAAAAAGCAGATTACGAAGTATCAATGATAAAACTGCCCGGCAGCAGTTTTTACAGAACAATACGAAACAAACTAATGTGGGGACTTGACAAGAGAAACTGATGAGAATTGCCGTAAACACAAGACTTCTGATAAAAAATAAATTGGAAGGGATAGGTTGGTTTACTTACGAAACCCTTAAAAGAATAACCCAAGCCCACCCCGAACACGAGTTTTTCTTTTTGTTTGACCGCAAGTTTTCGGATGATTTCATTTTTTCGCACAACATAACACCTATAAAACTTTTTCCGCCTACCCGGCATCCGCTACTTACCGAATTCTATTTCAGAAAAGTTTTGCCTCCCGTTCTAAAAAAAATAAAAGCCGACATTTTTTTTTCACCTGACGGATGGGTGCCGGTTAAAACAAACATTCCCGTCCATACAGTAATCCACGACCTGAATTTTGAACACTTTCCGCAATTTCTCCCGAAGTACGCACTTAAACATTACAGAAAATGCTTCCCGCAATACGCCCAAAAAGCAAGCAGAATAGCAACTGTTTCGGAATATACCAAACAAGATATCCATAAAACATACAATATACCGTTAGAAAAAATAGATGTGGTTTACAACGGTGCAAACGAAATTTACAGCCCCATACCGGAAAAAGAACAACAAGAAGTAAAAAATAAATACGCCAACGGTGAAGACTATTTTATTTTTGTAAGCAGCATACACCCGCGCAAAAATCTAGAAAACACTCTTACCGCTTTTTATGAGTTCAAAGAAAAAACAGAGTCAAATGCTAAATTTATCATCGTAGGGTCAGTTATGTTCAAATCCGACTCCGTAAATAAAGCACTAAACAGTTCTACTCATAAAAAAGATGTTATTTTTCTCGGACATATCGACACGGAAACCTTGCATAAGTTGTTGGCTTCTGCTGTAGCATTGTTGTATGTTTCTTTTTTTGAAGGTTTTGGCATTCCAATAGTAGAAGCTATGAAGTGCGGCACTCCCGTAGTTACAAGCAATGTAACAAGTATGCCGGAAGTAGCCGGAAATGCAGCCTTAACGGTCAATCCGCATAAACCCGAAGAAATAGCTGATGCCATAGAAAAAATCTTTTCAGATAAAGATTTGAGAACTAAATTGATACGGCTCGGATTAAAACAAAGTGAAAAATTTTCATGGGAAAAATCGGCAAATTTGCTTTGGAAATCAATAAACAAAGTTTTGTAATAAAAAAAATTGTAATATTGCAAACTGATATTAATCATTTTTGAAAAAAATAACAAAATGGACGAAAAACACAAACCAACTGAATTAGAAGACGTTGTTATACGATTTGCAGGCGATTCCGGAGACGGTATGCAGCTTATCGGAACACTTTTTTCAGATGCGTCTGCACATTACGGAAATGACATAGCAACATTTCCGGATTATCCGGCAGAAATCAGGGCACCACAAGGAACAGTAGGTGGTGTATCAGGCTTTACAGTGCACTTTGGACACACAGAAGTAAACACACCGGGTGATTATGCCGACTTACTCGTGGCTATGAATCCCGCTTCATTAAAAGCAAGTGTAAAATACTTAAAACCCGGTGCAACAATTATCATTGATATCGACGCATTTACAGATAAAAACCTGAAAAAGGCAGGGTACAAAACAAACGACCCGTTCAAAGAAGACGGACTTGAAGATTATAACATCATTCCGGTAAAAATAACTTCTCTTACAAGGGAAGCTCTAAAAGACCTTGACCTCGACAACAAGGCTGTTACCAGAAGTAAAAATATGTTTGTACTCGGAATGGTTGACTTTATGTTCAGCCGTCCGTTGGATTACACCATCCAATTCTTTGAAAAGAAATTTGCAGGTAAGCCAACTATAATTGAAGCAAACAAAAGAGCTCTCAAAGCAGGTTTCAACTATGCCGAAAGCTCGCACGCTATTTTCTCTTTCAAAGTAGCACCTGCAAAAATAGAACCCGGACGTTACAGAAACATAAACGGAAATACAGCTACAGCTTGGGGATTTATAGTAGCAGCTCAAAAAGCAGGTCTTGAACTTTTCTGTGGCTCATATCCTATCACTCCCGCAACAGACATCCTTCAAGAATTGTCAAAAAGAAGGGATTTGGGAGTTAAGACATTCCAAGCAGAAGATGAAATTGCAGGTATAACCACATCAATAGGAGCAAGTTTTGCCGGAGATTTGGCAGTTACTACAACTTCAGGTCCCGGACTCGCCCTGAAGACAGAAGCTGTTGGGTTGGCAGTAATCACAGAGCTCCCCTTGGTAATCGTTGATGTTCAAAGAGGTGGACCTTCAACAGGATTGCCTACCAAAACCGAGCAAGGAGATTTACTTCAAGCATTGTACGGAAGAAACGGAGAATCTCCTCTACCTGTAATCGCAGCACTAGGACCTGCAGATGCATTCCATTCTGCAATTGAAGCATCACGAATCGCACTCGAACATATGACACCTGTAATATTACTAACAGATAGTTATATTGCAAACGGTTCACAACCTTTCAAAATACCTGATATAGATTCAATACCGGAAATCAAACCTCCTATTATTACAGAACCTCCATACCAACCTTATGAAAGAATTGATAAAGAAAAAATGATTCGAGGTTGGGCAAAAGTAGGTGTTCCCGGATTGCAACACAGGTTGGGTAGCCTTGAAAAAATGGCTGTTACCGGAACAGTATCGTATGTACCCGAAAACCATGAAAGAATGGTTAAAGAAAGGCAAGCAAAAGTTGACGCTGTTGTTAATTATATACCGGAACAAAAAGTTGAAGGTAACCCAGATTCCGAATTGCTTGTAATCGGTTGGGGAAGCACATACGGACACCTCCGCAGGGCAGCAAACCAGCTTAAACGTGAAGGGATTGAAATAGCATATACTCAATTTAAGTATATAAATCCGCTACCGAAAAACACCGGAGATATACTCAAAAAATACAAACGTGCAGTTGTATTTGAGCTTAATATGGGACAATTCGCAAATTATCTCAGAATGAAATTCCCCGGATTTGATCCTCTACAATACAACAAAGTACAAGGATTACCATTTACAGTACAAGAAATTGTAGATCATATTAAATCATTATTAAAAAAATAATTTGCCATGACAACAACAATAACAAAAGAAAATTTATATAAAAAGGTTAACTTGAAACCTGCAGAATATAAGAGTGACCAAGAAGTAAGGTGGTGTCCGGGATGCGGTGACCACGCTATTTATAATGCATTATTGAAAACTTGGTCTGAACTCGGAATACCCAAAGAAAAAATAGCTGTAATCTCAGGTATAGGTTGTTCTTCAAGATTTCCGTACTATGTTGATGTGTACGGATTCCATGGCATTCACGGTAGAGCAGGTGCTATTGCTTCAGGTTTCAAAACAGCCAGACCCGATATGTCAGTTTGGCAAATTACCGGTGACGGCGATGCTTTGGCAATAGGCGGAAATCACTTGATTCATGAATGCAGAAGGAATATTGACCTGAATATTATCATTTTCAACAATGAAATTTACGGTTTGACAAAAGGGCAATATTCGCCGACAAGCCGTTTTGGACAGGTGACAAAAACCTCTCCTTACGGAACAATTGAAAGACCTTTTAACATAGGACAATTGGTACTCGGAGCAAATGTAAGTTTCTTTGCAAGGACAATTGATGCATATATCAAAGAATCTGTAGAAGTTTACAAAGAAGCCGAATTCCATAAAGGTACCTCTGTGGTAGAAGTACTGCAAAACTGTGTAATCTACAACGACGGAGCACATGCAGAAATAACAAATAAAGCCACCCGTAAGGAAAGACAAATCTGGCTCAAGCACGGTGAACCAATGATTTTCGGAGAAAATGACGACAAAGGTCTTATTCTTGAAAACGAAAGACTAAAAGTTGTTAAAATCGGTGAAAACGGCATTACCGAAAAAGATATTTTGGTACACGATGCTAAGTCTGACAACTTAGGATTACACTTGATGTTGGCAACCATGAGTTATCCCGAATATCCTATTGCAATGGGAGTAATTCGTGATGTGGAAAGGCCTACTTACGAAGAACTTATGGAAAGTCAAATCGAAGAAATCAGACAAAAATCAAAAATCAAAACAGTACAAGATTTACTTAATTCCGGTAATACTTGGGAAATTAAGTAAGTAAAATAAACTTCCAAAAAAAAGGCTGTCCGTTATTTTTGTACGGAACAGCCTTTTTTTGTATCTGCCAACCAAAAAATACTATACATTTGTAACACAAACAAGCATAACATCTTATAATGATAAAAATAGGCGTAATAGGTGCAGGGCATCTCGGCAAAATCCACATAAAACTTCTAAAAGAAATTGAAGAAGCCAACCTTATCGGATTTTATGACATAGATAAAGAAAACGCTAAAAAAGTAGAAAAAGAGTTTGGCATAAAAAGTTTCGAAACATTAGACGGATTATTAAACAAAGTTGATGCAGTTGACATTGTAACGCCAACAACCACCCACTTTGAAATTGCCAAACAAGCCATAAAAAGGCAAAAACATATTTTCGTAGAAAAACCCGTTGCCGCCTCTACGGAAGAAGCCGAACAATTGGTAAAACTCTCTTACGAAGCGGGTATTAAAGCACAAGTTGGTCATGTAGAGCGTTTTAATCCCGCATTCCTCACCGTAAAAGATTACATAGACAAACCAATGTTCATTGAAATTCACCGTTTGGCACAATTTAACCCGCGCGGCACTGACGTCTCTGTTGTTTACGACCTTATGATACACGACATAGACCTCACATTGACCATAACAAACAGCCGCATAAAACGAATAAGCTCCAGCGGAGTAGCCGTTGTCAGCGATACAGTTGACATAGCCAATGCAAGAATAGAATTTGACAGCGGCGCTGTTGCCAACCTAACAGCCAGCCGTATCTCTCTAAAGAAAATGAGAAAAATGAGATTGTTCCAAAAAAATGCTTACCTCGCAGCGGATTTGCTGGAAAAAAAGGTTGAAATCATTAAGATGAAAAATGTGGAACAAGAAGAAAATCCATTCGGCATATACATAGACACACCAAAAGGCAAAAAACAAATCTACTATACTAACCCCGAAGTAAAAGAAAACAATGCCATAAAAGAAGAACTGACAGAATTTTGTAGATCCATAAAATACGATAAAAACCCTCCGGTAACAATTGAAGAAGGATACAGCGCCCTAAAAGTAGCTGACGAGATTGACAAGCAAATCAGAAAAGCTGAAATTTCATTGGGAGAATAAAATAAAATGAGAAGTCTGCCGTTTTTAAATAAACCTGTAAAAAGTATTTTTCTGCGCTTGAAATTCTTATTTGAAATAATAACCGGTTTTATCTTGCTTTTTTCATCGTGTAACATAATAGACCCCGATGAAGAAATACCCGCATACTTTAAAATTGATTCTGTTTTTGTAGATTACGATACACAGTATCCGCAACTTCACAATATTTCCGATGTGTGGGTTACTGTAAACGGAGACAGGATAGGTACATTTGAAATCCCGGCTCTTTTCCCTGTTATAGGTAATAGTACGGGAAAAACCAATGTAGTAATAATGCCCGGCATCAAAGTTAACGGAATTGCAGCCACCCGTGATATTTATCCGTTTTTTGATTATTACGAATTTGATACGGTTTTGACACCAATGAATGTTTACGAAATAAAACCACATTTTAAGTACAAGGAAGGACTTAATATTTGGACGGAACATTTTCCCGGAATAGCACAGGGATACAAATTCGAAATGACTTCTCAGAGCGATACAAGCATATTAGTACAAGAAGACACACTTATAGGTAGCAACAACTATGTAGGCAATATCTACCTCACTGTAGAACACCCCAAATTTCAATGTGTAACGACAGATGATTTTTATTTCCCCACAAACGGAAGTAAAATTTATGCCGAATTGGACTATATGAATACTCAAGAGTTTGAAGTAGGTCTTTTTGTTTACAAAACCGCCCAGCTAATAGAAGCTCCACTGGTAATTATTAATCCGCACCCCGGTAATTACAACCGTATTTATGTTGACCTCACACAATATGTAAACAACAATGCAGATGCATTCAAATTCAAATTTTATATAGGAGCGGAAAAGCCCGACACGATCAGCAACAGCAAAATAAGCATAGACAACGTTACGATTATTTATTATTAAGCAGGGAGTATGAAAAACGCCAAATACGCTAGACAACGATTTTTATACATATTTTTTGACATAATAGGATCTGCTCTTGCTTGGACTCTGTTCTATTCTTACCGCAAAATAATTATTGAAACCCAAAAATTCGGCTACGAAATACCACTCAATTTCGGTGTAAAGTTTTTCGCAGCACTGGTAATAATACCGCTTTTCTGGTTTACAATTTACTATATAGCAGGCTTTTACAAAGAAGTTTACAGACGTTCAAGGTTACAGGAATTGTGGCAAAGCTTTTTCTTAACTTTGGTG
>JALWKH010000240.1 GCA_026996635.1 Bacteroidales bacterium
TAATTTAATTTTATGTCAAACCAAACAAAAATCATTATTTATATCTTACGAATATCTACTTTTGAATAAAAATCAACATCCTTGGAAGCGTTAATAAAAAATATAAAAGCTGACGGAAAGTTACTTGCGGCAATACTGGACTGCTCAAGTGAGTCTTTATTTAAATCACTTATAAATAAAGCGGCAATAATCAAAGAAAAATATTGCGGCAATGTTGTATATCTGCGAGGGCTAATAGAATACAGTAACATTTGCCGTAAAAATTGCTATTACTGCGGAATCAGAAGAGACAATAAAACAATCGTAAGGTACACAGTAAAAGAAGATGAGATAATAAATACCGCAAAAATTGCTTATGAAAAAAAATACGGTTCAATAGTGATTCAGTCAGGAGAAAGAAACGATAAGGAATTTATAAAAACAATAGACAGGATAATAAGAAAAATAAAGCAGGTCAGCAACGGAAAGTTAGGTATTACCTTATCAGTAGGCGAACAAAGTTACGATGTTTACAAAATGTGGTATGAAAGCGGCGCACACCGTTTTCTGCTGAGAATAGAAAGCAGTGACGAAGACCTTTACAAAAAAATCCACCCTAACGATGAAGTCCATTCCTTTATAAACAGACTTAAAGCCCTGGAAAATTTAAAAAAAGCAGATTACCAAACCGGAACGGGTGTAATGATAGGATTACCGTTTCAAACAAGTGAACACCTTGCAAAAGATTTACTTTTTATGAAAGATTTTGATATAGATATGTGCGGGATGGGACCTTATTTGGAACATCACAAAACTCCACTATGGGAATACAGGCATTTATTAAAACCTCAAAAAGAACGATTAAATCTCACACTTAAAATGGTGGCATTGCTTCGCATCTTAATGAAAGACATCAACATAGCTGCAACTACGGCTATGCAAACCATAGAACCCGAGGGCAGAATAAAAGCAATACAAGCAGGTGCCAATGTGCTTATGCCCAATATCACCCCGGCACAATACAGAGACAATTACTTTCTGTACGAAAACAAACCCAAAACATTTGAAGCACCCGAAGATCATTTGCCGCATTTGGGAAAAAAGCTAAAAACCGTAAATCACACAATATATTACGGCACTTGGGGAGATTCAAAGCATTTTTTCAGAAAAAACGGACAATAAATTTGTGTAACTTTGAAACAAAATTTTTGAGTGTAAAACGCTTGTTATTTAAAAAAGTATTATCTTTGCAACGCTTTTTCCGAAAGCACGGACGTGTAGCTCAATGGATAGAGCAACGGCCTTCTAAGCCGTAGGTTGCAGGTTCGAGTCCTGCCACGTTCACAAAATTGAGTAGGAACAAAAAAACGTAAGAAAATGAAAAAGGGAATACATCCGGAAAACTACAGATTGGTTGTTTTCAAAGACATCTCAAACGGATATACATTTATCACCCGTAGTACTGCCAAAACAAAAGATACTATCGAAATAGACGGCGTTGAATATCCGTTGGTAAAAGTAGAAATCTCCAACACTTCTCACCCATTCTACACAGGTAAGATGAAACTGGTAGATACAGCAGGTAGAGTAGATAAGTTCTACAACAGATACAAAAATTTCAAGAGAAAATAAACGGAGAGGTAAATTTATTTTCTAAAACCGGCCGTTGCGGATTGTCCGTAACGGCTTTTTTAGTTTGAAGGGAAATTATTATAAACCATAGACATATCTAACGAATTGCAAATTTTTATTAAATTTGTAATAACTTGCTAAAAACACTAAACAATGTTCAAAAGCATAGAAATTAACATAGAAGAACTAACCATATTAGGAGTAAAATTCCCTGATTTAGAAACTTTAGAAATAACTGCTAATGCAGTTGGCAGTAATATGTTCGAAGGTTTTGAACCAACACCAAAAAGCATTGAAATTATTAGAGACTATATGTTGGGGAAAATTTCACTTGCCGAATTGATTAAGTTAGCAAAGAACAAATCTTATGTCTGAATCTTACAAATATCTTGATCCTAACTTTGTTTATACATATCCTGACACCGGAGTTTTGAGAAATTTGCCAGGAATAAAGAATGCCGAAGATTTAATTTTTTTTGAAAGTGCGGCAGTTAGCAAAAGGATAAAAGAACTTAACGAACATCCAATAAAAATTAAAGGAATAAAAAGCCTTTTTGAGATTCATAAGCACCTATTTCAAGATGTTTATGAATGGGCAGGACAAAGACGAAAAGTGGAAATCAGTAAAGATGGAAATCAGTTTTTCCCGACCACACATTTTGAAAATGCATTTAAATATATTGACGCCTTAATATTAGAATACAAGAAAATACCAAAAAAAGAAGTCCTAGAAATTGCAAAAAAATTAGCGGAAATATTAGATGCTGTAAATTATTTACACCCATTTAGAGAAGGGAATGGAAGGACACAGCGTGAATTTATAAGATTATTAGCATTGGAAAAAGGCTACAAATTAAACCTAAACCCGCCTGATAATAAAAATATATACGAACAATATATGAAAGGCACTATAAACGGTGATGTCGAAATACTGACAAACTTGATATTAGAACTTTTAAACCAATGAAAATAACAATAATCGGATACGGAAACCTGGGCTACTCTCTGGCAAACGCACTACATAAACATAATTTATTAAATGCAGTTGCGGTAAAAAAAATTACTGATAACGAAAATTTACCCTTTATCACAAACATAAATTCTTTATCCCAAAACTCCGATTTATACATATTTGCCATTCAAGACCAAGCCGTAAAACAAATAATTGACTCCCATAAAAGCATTTTTAAAGACAAAACACTTATTCACTGCTCAGGGAGTTTACCGTCAACCATATTCTCGGATGTAACAAAAAATTACGGTGTATTTTACCCGCTTCATTCTTTTGTTAAAGGTAGGCAAGCAGATTTTTCGGAGATACCGATATTTATTACGGCATCAAACAATAAGACTGAAAATCAACTCATTACTCTTGCAGAAGAATTAGGTTCAAACTACAAAATAATTTCCGACGAAGAAAGAGAGTACCTTCACTTGTCGGCAGTTTTTGCTCATAACTTCACCAATCATTTGTTAACCATATCCCAATTTATTGCCCAACAATACAATATAGATTTCAACGACATTATAAAACTGCTAAAACCGTATTTCGAGAAAATATTACAAGGAATGCCACCGGCAAAATTGCAAACCGGACCTGCCAAAAGAAACGACCGGCCTATATTGGAAAAACACATAAAAATGCTTGAAGACAATAAGGATTGGCAAAATATTTATAGATTTGTGTCGGAAAGCATTCGGAAAACTTACAACAGCGATAATGAAAACAAACAAGAACTTTAAAGAACTTCTTACAGAGGTAAAAGGATTTGCATTTGATGTGGACGGTGTTTTTTCGTCATCGGTTTCTGTTTTGGACTCTAACGGCGAATTGTTGCGAACTGCAAACATAAAAGACGGATACATAATTCAACTTTTGGCAAAAAAAGGCTATCCCATAGCAATAATTACCGGCGGTAACTTTGCGGGTGTAGAAAAAAGATTTGAAAAATTGGGAGTTAAAGACATATACCTATCGGCATCGGAAAAACTGCCCGTCCTTAAAAATTTTATGGAAAAATACTCTCTGAAACCCGAAGAGGTTCTGTATATGGGCGACGATATTCCCGACCTTAATGCAATGAAGCAAGTCGGCATTCCGGTTTGCCCCGCCGATGCGGCAGAAGAGATTAAAGCTGTCTCGCTATATATATCAGATAAGAAA
>JALWKH010000241.1 GCA_026996635.1 Bacteroidales bacterium
AGATTAAATGTAATTTTTTTCATTCTACAATTAATAATATAAAGAATAAAGTATTTACTTTACATCATCTTTATAAAAAACTTTAATTATGGATATAAAAGAACTTGAACCGAAAAAGTTGTGGCAATTCTTTTATGAGTTGACACAAATACCCAGGCCTTCCAAAAAAGAAAGAAAGGCTGTTGAATATGTAAAGAAATTTGCAGAAGACAGGGGATTGGAAGTTATTGTAGATGAGGTTGGAAATGTTATAGTGCGGAAACCTGCCACTCCCGGTATGGAAAATAAAAAGGGTATAATCCTACAGGCCCACCTCGATATGGTTCCTCAAAAGAACAGTGATGTGGAACATGACTTTGAAAAAGATCCTATACAAGCTTATGTTGACGGGGAATGGGTTACTGCCAAAGGTACTACATTGGGGGCTGACAACGGTATAGGTGTTGCTGCTGCGTTGGCTGTTTTGGATTCCGACGATATTAAGCACGGGCCTATCGAAGCGTTGTTTACCATTGATGAAGAAACGGGTATGACAGGTGCTTTTAACTTGAAGCCGGGTTTGTTGAAAGGTGACATATTAATTAATTTGGATTCCGAAGACGAAGGCGAATTGTATATCGGATGTGCAGGAGGAATGGATGCGACTATGACTTTCAATTACAAAGAAGTTGAACCTGTCACAGGAAGCACTGCTTACAAAGTTGAAATAAAAGGACTTAAAGGCGGCCATTCTGGTATTGACATAAACCTTGGCAGAGGAAATGCAAATGTAATTTTGGCAAGATTCATTTATTCTTTGTCAAAAGAAATGAATGTCGGTGTGTCCGAGTTTTCAGCCGGAAATATGAGGAATGCAATTCCTAGAGAAGGTTATGCCGTTATAACAGTTGATAATCCGTCACTTTTTGAAGAAAAAGTAAAAGAATTCGAGTTGATCTTGAAAAATGAATACGGGAAAGTAGAACCTGAATTGGAATTTTTTGCAACAAAGGCAGAATTGCCTGCAAAAATTATGGCTGCTGATGACAAAAAAAGAATCATTAATGCCATTGTTGCTACTCCTAACGGTGTTATTAGAATGAGCAATGATATGCCCGACTTGGTGGAAACTTCTACAAATTTGGCAATTGTGAACATTAAAAACGGCAAGGCTGAAATAATGGCACTAATGCGTAGTTCCGTAGATAGTGCAAAAAAAGCTTTGGCTGATGTTTTCGAGGCTCTTTATACATTGGCTGGTGCCGATGAAATTGAATTTGCAGGTGAATATCCCGGTTGGAAACCCAACCCCGATTCTCCTATTTTGAGGATAATGAAAGAACAGTATAATAGTTTGTTTGGTAAAATTCCTGAAGTAAAAGCTATTCATGCAGGTCTTGAATGCGGCCTTTTAGGTGGAATTTATCCGAATTGGGATATGATTTCCATTGGTCCTACTATAAGATATCCTCACTCTCCGGATGAAAAAGTTAACATTCCGTCTGTGAAGAAATTCTGGGACTTTTTGGTTCATACTTTAGAGAATGTAGAAGATAAAAAATAATGAATTTTTGTGCCGGCTATGTGCTATATATGCACTAGTTGGCACAATTTTGTTTAGATAATAAAATTTATGCAACATTTTTTTTATAAATATAGTCACTTAAAAAGATAATAATGCTAACTTTAATCTCGTAAAAATTTATATGTCATGAAAAGGATTATTTTTTTGTTTTTGTTAGTGTTGAGTGGTTTTTGGGGATTTACCCAAGTTAAAACAACAGCTCAACAGCTAAACACTTCGGTGTCTAATCCTGTGGTTCATCCGACTGTAATAAGAACAGGACATTTTTTGGGAGTTATAGGCCCAGTTAGAGATTTCCCAGTTCTTAGTGAAGCTGAGCTACAGTTAAGGAGACAACAAGAAGCCGAGTCAGATTTTGAACGCAATGAAGAACTTCGGGAACGTAATTACCCGAATGCTGCTAATGCTTTACCCAATGGACCTGACCCCGTATGGCAAAAGAGCATGCCTGCTTCAGTTAAGGCTACGCCCCAGATATTGTTGAATTTTGATGGAGGTAGCGGACAGGGTTATCCTACAGATGTTAACGGTTCTGCAGGGCCAAATCATTATATGCAAGCTTATAACTTGCAATATATGATTTTTGACAAAAACGGAAACACTGTTGCAGGTCCTACAGATATGAATACCCTTTTTAATGGTGTTACAGGGGCAGAATATAATGATGGGGATCCGATAGTGTTATATGATGAAAATGCTGACAGATGGTTTGCTGCTGAATTTTCAGTAACCGGTAGTAATGATTATATGCTTATTGCAGTGTCTGTAACAAATGATCCTACGGGGCAATGGTATGCTTACAGTTTTGATGTTGACGATATGCCGGATTATATGAAGTTTGGTGTTTGGAGAGATGGTTATTACATGGCAGATAATAATTCATCCGGTAATGATATTTATGTTTTTGAAAGAGATGTCATGCTTCAAGGCGGCGCCAATCCTCAAATGATAGGGTTTGATAATCCTAATCGTCCCGCCAGTGGCTTTCATACACTTCAGCCTCTTGATAATGATGGTCAATTTGCACCAACTGGAACTCCGGGTATGTTTATAACTATAAATGATGATGCTTGGGGTGGAGGAGGAGACGAACTTTGGCTTTTTGAACTTCAAGTTGATTGGACAAATGTTGCAAATTCAACTTTTCAAAGAACTCAAATAATCACGGTTCCATCTTTCGATTCTGAATTTAATACAACTTCTTATATGGATGATATTACCCAACAGGGAACGACACAAAAATTAGATGCTATTCCACAGGTATTGATGTATAGGGCACAATATAGAAACTTTGGTAATGAACAGACAATTGTGGCGTGTCATACAGTTGATGTAGATGGCACTGATCATGCAGGTATAAGATGGTATGAGTTAACGAATGACGGTACAGGATGGTCATTGAGACAGTCGGGAACATATGCTCCCGATGCAACAAACAGGTGGATGGGGAGTATTGCAATGAATGCAAATCATGAAATAGCTTTGGCGTATGCAGTTGCTGGTTCAAATACTTATACAGGATTGAGGTTTACCGGACAGTCTGCTGCTGAGCATGCAAATGCAAGTGGTGTAATGGATATTCCTGAAACTGTTATTGTAGATGGTCAAGGTGCACAAACTAATACAAACAGATGGGGTGATTATTTTGAAATGTCCGTAGATCCTTCTGATGATCTTACTTTCTGGTTTACAGGGCAGTATGTTTCAAGTAGTACTAGTTTGCAAACTAGGGTAGTTGAGTTTAAATTTCAGGATTACGGTGATCCCATTAATTTAACAGCTAATGCTGTGTCAGATAATGAAATTGACTTGACATGGAGTTTAAATAATAATGGTGATCCCGTATTGTTAGCCTGGTCACCAGATGGTACTTTTGGTACACCCCAAAGCGGAACCGTTTATTCTCCAGGTGATTCAATTCCTGGTGGTGGTATTGTTTTATATTATGGTGTTGATACATTTTATAATCATACGGGCTTACAAGCTTCAACCACATATTATTATAAAGCCTGGTCTTATCTCTCTACCTCTGATTATTCGCCTGGTGTAACTGCAAATGCAACTACAGAAGCGGCTCCAATTACTTCTTATCCTTTTACATGGGATTTTGAAAACAGTACAGATTGGACAACTACATTTGATCCGTGGACAACTGTAGATGGAGACGGACTTGCAACTTACAGCAGTAGTGATTGTGATTGGCCCGG
>JALWKH010000242.1 GCA_026996635.1 Bacteroidales bacterium
TTTTGGTTTCGGAAGCAATAAGCCGCCTTACCAACTCCTTTTTTTCCATTTCCAACGAAAAAATTGCAGCAGCCATACCGTAGTCCACTGCAGCATTCCTCATAATGTTCAAAGCAAAAGCCGTTTTACCCATAGACGGTCTTGCTGCAATAATTATCAAATTACCGTTTTGCCAGCCGTTTGTAATCTTATCCAACTCAAAGTACCCGGACGGCACTCCAAGCAATTCTGTTTTGTGATTTGCCGCAAATTCAATATCCTTAATAACTTGAGTCATTATAAGGTTTATGGGGTCAGTTTTCTGCTTCAATTGCCCTTCCGACACTTCAAAAAGCAATTTTTCCGATTCATCCAACAAACTTCCCACATCAGCTTCTTCGTCGTAAGCCCTCTCCAAAATCTCGTTAGCAGCTTTTATAAGTTTGCGTTGCATATACTTCTGAAGCACCACATAAGAATAAAATTCCGTATGGGCGGTAGTAGAAACTTTATTTTGTAACGAAGTCAAATAAGCGGCGCCTCCTATTTCGTCAAGTAAACCCTTGTCTTGCAACTTGGTAAAAACAGACATCATATCAACTGGGCTGTTGGATTTGGCAAGTTCAAGCATTGTACGGTAAATAATTTTATTCTTGTCGTCATAAAAGGCATCGGGATCACTTATCACCTCCATTACTTCGTCGATAGCATCTCCGTCCAACAATATTATTCCGAGAAGTGCACTCTCAAGGTCAACCGCATTAGGTGGTAATTTGTCAAATAATTGTTTGTTAGCATTCTTTTTAGCCATAATATTTCAAATTTAATGTGCTATTCTTCCGTTGATAAAATTTCCAATTCAACCTTGTCGATTTTCATATTGGTACTGTTCAGAATCTTAATCTTGAACCTGTTTTCTATGATAATTTCATCATTCACTTTAGGAATATCAGAGTGATGCTCCAAAATAAAACCCGCAAGTGTTTCATATTCATCGGATTGCGGAATATCCAAGCCGTATTTCTCATTCAAATAATCAATTTCCAACCGTCCCGAAAAAATAAATTTATTGTCACCAATCTTTTTTTCTTCGTACTCTTGTGCATCATATTCGTCTTCTATTTCGCCTATAAATTCTTCCAACAGGTCTTCCATCGAAATTATTCCTGCAGTTCCTCCGAATTCATCAACTACCACTGCTATATTTTTACGCTTATTCATAAATTCTGTCAGCAAGTCTTGAGCAGACATAGTTTCCGGTACAATTATTATTTTGTGCATTACGCTTTTTATGTCTGCAGGTTTTTTGAACATATCCAAAGCGTGCACATAACCGATTATGTTATCAATATTTCCTTCGTAAACAAGAATCTTGGAATAACCCGTTTCAATAAACAATTGTTTTAATTTATCCACAGGTTCATTCACTTCTATAGCTACAATTTCGGTGCGTGGAATAATACATTCCCTCAATTTAATCTCGGACAAATCCAAGGCTTTTTTAAAATATTTAAGCTCGTTGCTTTCAGTAGTATTCTCTTCTACATCATTAAGGAAATGGTCTAAATCAATTTTCCCGAATGTAAAATTCTTTGCAGTATCGTTTTGCTTGATACCGAAAATTTTCAGCAAAATGTCTGATAAGAATATGGTAAACTTTGCTACCGGATATAAAATCAAATAAAAAAAGTAAACAGGTACGGCAAAAATCCTCAAAAATAAATTTGGTCGAGTTACAAAAATAACTTTGGGTAAATATTCTGCAAAAATCAATATTATGAATGTGGAAACTACTGTTTCGGTAATCATAATAACTATCTCGGAAGTAGTATATTTATATAAAACAGGGTTAAGCAAATCCGCCATAAAAATACTGTACAGCACAAGCACTAAATTATTGCCTATCAGCATTGTAGAGATATACTGGGAAGGGTTTTTCAGCAGTTTTGACACAAGTGCCGAAGAAAATTTATGCAATTTATTATCAAGCTCGGCTCTAAACTTATTGGCGGAAATATACGCTATTTCCATACCTGAAAAAAAAGCCGACAAAATAAGCACTATGGTTATTTTCGTTATCATAAACAAATTTTATCCGACATCAAAGTTAAGGCTAATTAAACAATCCGAATAATTAAATACAAAAAAGATTTCAACAAAAAAACAATCTACAGATTAAGCCGGATTAGATAAATTTTCAACAACCTTTTCCACAAAAATATAAAATAAAAAAGCCGACATCGATAAAAATGCCGGCTAAAATTACTATAAACAGAATAATCTATTCCTTTTTCTTCTTATCTTTCTTTTTGTCGTCAGCGTTTTCTTTTTCGGGTTTTATTTCTTTACCGTTAATTTTAAATTCAAGCAATTCATCCAATTGTTCAGGGTCTATCCTCTTTGCCAAAATCTTTTTATCCTTGTCCAGCAAGTAAATAACCGGTGTGGAATAAATATCGTAGTAATCCCTGAAGTGCGACAAATTATATCTGTCTATCACATTTATGAAGTCTTCCAGATTTTTTTCCCTGATAAACTTTTTCCATTCAGCCGTATCGGTAATTGTACAGACTGCAAAAACTTCCACTCCTTTGTTTTTGAACTTATCGTGGATTTTCTTAATCTTCGGCATAGCTTTTTTGCAGTGTCCGCAACCCGGATCCCAAAATACCAAAATTGTATAATCTGCATCTACTTTATACAAAGATGTAAATGCTCCGTTGGGAAGTTCCATCGGTTTCAAGTCGTGAGCTTTTTCTCCAATTATGTTCGGTTCAATTTTTCTCACCCTGTCTCTCAATTTGCTCAAAAAGGTAGAATCTACCCAATCGGCTTTGCCTGACAAATAATAATTTTTGGCAATATCAAGAAAAACCTTGTCCATTCCCATTATTTTGGTTCTTTCGTAATACCCGAGCATATAAGCTACCATATATTGGTAAGTCTTATGGTCTCCGCTCGCCATTTTAATCAACTTATGACCTTCTTTGATAATGGTATCGGGATTTTGTACCAATAACCTTGTAAAATAGTTATTCACCCTCTTGTAATACAAAGGTGAACGCAACAATCTGGGATCGGAAAGATCCAAATTGTCGAAATAGTGTTCCTTTACATAGTAATACCTTTTAACTTGCAGCAAAGAATCTTTATTTTTAACCGTATCAGGTATATTAAATTCGGGAATTTGGGGCTCTATCAAAGCTTTTACAATTTTAGCCAAAAGAGTGTTAGGATGTTCTTTTACTACAGTTTCCCAATATGCACGAACTTCTTTATCTACTTCTTGAATTTGTTTTTTTATTTCTTTTTTCTTTTCGGGATCTTTTTCCGCCCTGTATTCTTTATTTAATTTCTGAACCTTATCGTAAAAATCAAGCATTTTTACTTGATATTCATAAAAAGCGGCAACCTCATCATTGCCTTTTACTTTCATATGTCTCAAAAAATCGGCAGTATCCGTTTCCAATGAAAAATTCTGGTCATCATTTATAAGTACCTCAAAATATTTATTCTGCATACTCGGAAAAATAACCAAATAAATTCCTTCATCCAATTTCTCTTTACCCTGTGCAATTGCTACTCCCTTGGAATCAAAATGCAATGTGTCCTTTGCAAATTGCTTATCTGCATAATAATAACCGAAATAAGCAATCGTATCTTTGATGCCGTGAACTGTAATTTTAATTTTGTAGCCTCCCGAAAAAGCATTTGACACCATCAACAACAAGGCTGCTACCAACATTATTGATATTCTTTTCATACCCTTAATT
>JALWKH010000243.1 GCA_026996635.1 Bacteroidales bacterium
GTTCATTATTCCCTCTTCACAAATTATGATATTTTCATTACGATATTTTTCAAATACATTGTGTAATGGTGATGTGCTTTCCGAGAAAAGCAAATGATTTCGGTAGTTGTTTCGAGGAATATATGTGTAGTTCTTTACTTGAGGGTAAAATTTTGTTTGAAACCAAGTTGATGCAGTTTTAGGATATGCTGCGTGAATTAAAACTTTTTTATACATTCAAAAAAGTTCAGATTAAAAAGCCGAAAAAAACTCCTCAAACTTTTCAGGTGGCACCGATACACTTATCCGTGCATATTTATCGCCAAGCTCGGGTTTTAGTTTGGTAAAATAGCCGAGAGAGACACTACCAATGCGGTTTTTCAACAATTCGTCTTGGGTTTTGTTTACTATCACAAAAATTCCCATTGGTGTGGTGTCTTGATAAAATTCTTTTGCGAGCAAGCCTTTTTCTTTCAGCAAGTTTACATTTTTTCTAATGCCTTCCACAGTTGTTTTCTTAAAGTCATTTACCGCTTTTTTGCCTTGAGGAGTGGTCAGCAGCAAAGTAACCAATTTTTGTGCAAAGGCATTTATTCCGTTAGTTGCAAACAAAAGCCTGAGGGTCAACTCTTCCATAAGGTCAGTATCACAGTTGTAAATAAAGCCTATTCGTTGTCCACTGAGCCCGAGTGCTTTGCTGAAACTTTCGTTTATAATTACATTATCCAGCAGCGATAATTTGTAAAAGAAATCGTCTGAATCATCGGTGAACACGCGTCTGTACGGGCTGTCCCAAATAACAATGTGTCCCGCATCATTCAGTTTTGTTATCAGGTCGATCATTTTGCCGTCGTCATATTTGTTACCCAGCGGATTGTTAGGGTCGCAGAAAACAAATGCTGACTTCGGGTATTTGTCAATGTTTTGTTCTATTTGTTCGTAACTTTCGTAAAAATCCGCTTCCCGTTTTCTGATGGTAAGAATTTGGGCATAAGTTCCCCAAAAAAACAGAGGCAAATAAAACTTATTGACATCCAATGTTTGAAACAGGAGGTCGAGCCCCATTGTGCCGCCTCCCGTTACGAGTATTTGATTGTGTTTTGCTTCGTTTTTAAAATAGGATTCGTTTATGGCATCTTTCAGTCCTATGTGACCGCGGACAGGCGGGTAATATTGGATCTCCCCGCTGTTGAAGTCAATAAGTTTTACCACTTCGTTCAAATCAATGTTGGTAACGGCATTTATTCCTCTGTTGAGCATAAGGTATTCCTGTCCGGTTTCTTGAGACAGTTTTTTTATCTTTTCGCCAATGCCTACTATTGCCGAAAATTTGGCTCCCGATTTAATAATTTTAATGCCTGAAGTCTTATTTTCTCTCACTTTTTTTACGATTTTAACTTTTCTGATATTTGAGGGAATAAATTTCGCATCATTTCTAATAGACATAATATTTATTTTTTAATTGTCATATTCAAACATAGGATCCCAAGGCGGGAGTTTGATTCTCTTTTGGTCCAAAAGTTTAAGGATTTTCGGGCTCAGATATTTTTTGTTTATCACAACCCTGAACATATAATTGTCGAACCATTCGTCTGTCATAATCAAATAGCCGTTGTGTCCGCTGTTTGGTCCCCAACTGTTTTCGAGCAACCATTTTGTTATGTTTCCTTTATCGTCAGTATCTACACCTACAAGTGCCATTCCGTGTGTGGAACCGCTTTGGTGTGTTAGTATTCTGGCTCTTTTGTCCATAGTAAATTTTGTGTCGAACAAGCTGGCGTAGTCATAATTTCCCATTGCCAAAATGCCTTTGTCGCGGCTGAGTTCTTTACCCACATCACAAGAGAAATACATTGCTTCATTGTTTTTGATTGATTCCAAAGCAGCGTTTTTGAAGTCTTTGGTAGGCAAATTGATAAACCACCAGTTTATGCCTTCGTATAAGTTACGGTCAAATTCTATTTCGTAAACCTTGTAATATTCACGGCTCGGGTCGTCCATAATCAAAACATAATCGTCAAGGTTGAGTCCGATGTATTCGTCAGAAAATGATTTCGGAGTATATTTTTTCCATTCGCTTATATTTCCGTCGGCATCTTTGTATCTCCAAGTAAATTCCGTTGGCGGTTCGCCGAGTGCGATAACAAGGATTTTGTAAATATCTTTGAGCATATTAACTTTTTCTTTTTCCAATTCGTCGTAAGAGGCACCTTTCAGGGCTTTTTCTTTTAATGTATAACCGTATTCACGAAGTTTGGTTCTTAATACCGAAGCAAGTTGTCTTGTATTTTCACTTTGTTCTGTTTCTGGCATGATTTCTTTCGGTACCACTCCGTACTTTTTCACAAGGTTTACAAACAAGTTCCATACTCCGCCGTCTCCTACAGGATTGTTGAACAGCCATTCTACAGTTCTGTCATCATACTTGGCTTTGCCTGTTTGAATGATACCTTCGAGAAAGAGGTTTGATTTTTCCAACTGATCGTAGAAGTACAGATAATTTGTAGAAAACTCGAAAGAAGGCAGATTGAGCTTTTCAATAATAATCGGTCTTATGGTGTTGAGACTTGCAAACATCCAGCATCTGCCAGATTGTTTTTGATTGGTAATTCCTTTGGTTTTTACTTTGTATTTGAAAAAGTCGTCAATGTTGTCATTCTTTCCTGTGTATGCCAACTTGTTGATTTTATTGTGTTGTACAGCGTGTTCTACAGCTTTGTGATACTTGGTGTCTGTGTATCCTTGTCTTAATTCATTAAGGATTTCATTAGTTATTGCACCTTTTTTCAAATCTTGTGCATAACCTGCAAACATCAAACTTACGATTAAACTGAAAAATACTATTCTCTTCATAATTTGTCCGTTTTTTAGTTTTATAATTATTCTTCAAAGTTATTGGTAAAAGTTTTTGAATCATCGTCTTTCGAAAAAATCTTATCTACCGTTTTCTTAATTTCTTCTTCCGGCAGAATTTTAACATTGGTTACCAGAAATTCTTCACGGATAAAATCTCCGTATTCGTTTGTGTTGTTTATAACTTCTCTTAACAAGTCTAAAACATTTTCCCTTATATCATAAAGAATAAGTGCCGAAACAAAATAATCTCCGAAATAAAGTTTTTCCAATTCACCGTTATTTTCTTTGAGTGCTATAGATAGTTCGTTTTTTACAACAAGTTTTTCCGTATCGGTAAATGGAGTCTGTTCTTTCTTGATAAAAACCACAAAAAATCGCAATTTGTCGTCTTTGCCGCCCAATCCTGAAGCAATAAGGACTTTTTTCTTGTCCAGGAAAGAATTTTCCAATGTGAGCTTGCTTTGTTGTTGTGCCAACTTTACCCAACTCGTTAATTCTTCGGGTGCTGTCTCTGCATATTTTTTTATGGCATTGTATGCCTCCACTTCTTCAATGGAAGCCAAAAGAACAAGAATGCGTTTTTTCTCATCAACGGGAATGTTGTCACTGAATAAATCTTCAATAAGACTTTTTAATGAACTTTTCAAGTCTCCTTCATTATTGGCACTGAAGTTATCCAATAAATTTTTGGCAACCCTAAAATATTCCAACTGTGTTTTAATAGGTATGGAAGGGTCTATAATTTCAAAATCGTCGTTTAATTCGTTTATGTAATTTCTAAATTCTTCGAAACTTTCAATGGAATCCATGATCATGTTTTTTCAATACCAAATGTAATAATTTTTTTGTGGAGTGATATTGTATTACTCAAGTATTATTTTCTCAACACAACAAAAACAGGTTAAATAAAGAC
>JALWKH010000244.1 GCA_026996635.1 Bacteroidales bacterium
TCGACAGGGTAAAATTTGCGGGATTGACCAAGAGAGGGCTAAAAAGAGGCTATTGGAGGCATCTTACACCGAAAGAAGTATCATTTTTGAAAATGTTATAAACTGATTGTTATGTACAGAACACACTCTTGCGGAGAATTAAGATTGGCAGACAAAGGAAAAACGGTTACACTTGCCGGTTGGATACAAAGAATTCGTGACAAAGGAAAAATGATTTGGATAGACCTGAGAGACCGTTACGGCATTACCCAACTTATTTTTGAACAAGGCAAAACTGACGACAACATTCTAAATACAGCCAAATCACTTGGCAGGGAATATGTAATTCAAGTTACGGGAGAAGTCATTGAGCGTTACTCGAAAAATCCAGAATTGCCTACAGGCGAAATAGAAATTTTTGTAACTGAATTGAAAATTCTCAGCAAGTCGGAAGTTCCGCCTTTTACCATTGAAGACAACACCGACGGAGGCGAAGAATTAAGGTATAAATACCGCTATCTGGACCTTAGAAGACCCGAACTGCAAAGAAATATAGCACTTCGCTACCGCGTGGCAAAGGAAGTCAGAAATTATTTTGACGAACACGGCTTTTTTGAAATAGAAACTCCTTATCTTATCAAATCGACTCCCGAAGGAGCAAGAGACTTTATTGTGCCGTCGAGGCTCCATCCCGGCAGTTTTTATGCACTTCCGCAATCACCCCAAACTTTCAAGCAACTTTTGATGATCGCAGGCTACGACCGTTATTTTCAAATAGTTAAGTGCTTCAGAGACGAAGATTTCAGGGCAGACCGCCAACCTGAATTTACACAGATTGACTGCGAAATGGCATTCGTAGAGCAAGAAGATGTGCTCAATATGTTTGAAGGAATGATGAAGCACTTGCTAAAAAAGGTAATGAATGTTGAAATTGACAAGTTTCCGCGTCTGACTTACGATTATGCAATGGAAAAATACGGATCGGACAAGCCCGACATCCGTTTTGAGATGCTGATAAACGACCTTACCGGCATAATTAAAGGAAAAGGTTTTAAAGTTTTTGACGACAGCGAATACATCGGCGGCATCGTAGTTAAAAATCAAGCAGGTGTTTCACGCAAAGTGCTTGATAAATTTACCAACTTCGTTAAGCAACCGCAAATAGGTGCCAAAGGGCTTGTTTACGCCAAATATAACGAGGACGGCACAATTAAAAGCAGCATAGACAAATTTTACTCAAACGACGATTGGAAAGCCGTTTTCGAACGAATGGAAGACAAGCCGCAACCGGGCGATTTGGTTCTTATTCTCTCCGGCAACAAGCAAGAAACACTTGTTCAACTCGGCAAATTGAGGCTGCATGTGGCTGAATATTTTGAAATGATTGACCATAGCAAGTTTGCTCCGCTTTGGGTTGTAAACTTCCCGCTGTTTGAGTGGGACGAAGAAGAACAACGCTTTGTGGCAATGCACCACCCGTTTACATCACCGGTTCCCGAAGACATAAATCTTTTTGACACCGAACCGGGCAAAATGAGGGCAAACGCTTACGATATGGTGCTAAACGGCGTTGAAGTCGGCGGAGGCTCCATAAGAATACACGATGCCGAAGTGCAAAAAAAGATGTTCAGGGCATTGAATTTATCCGAAGACGAAATTGAAGAAAAATTCGGGTTCATCATCAACGCATTCCGCTACGGTGCGCCACCCCACGGCGGTATTGCTTTCGGGCTGGACAGGATTGTGGCACTCTTTGCAGGCACAAACAGCATCAGGGATGTGATTGCATTCCCCAAAAACAATGCAGGAAGGGATATTATGCTCGATTCACCGTCACCTGTAAGTCCGGAACAATTGGAAGAATTGCATTTGGAAATAAAAAATCAGGATAACTGACAAATATGTTTAAAAACATAATTTTTGTTCGCTTATATGCTTAAAATCGCAGCCGCTTTTAATTGAGGGCAAAAGATGAACATAAGAACAAGAAAAATTATTAACTCATTCAATCTTTGGCGGTTAAAGAACATTAGCGACAAAAATTTCATTTACATTCTCAGCATTCTTATTGGTATAATAGGAGGTATTGTAGTTGCCGTTATTAAAGATTCCGTTCACCTTGTACGCCACTTGCTCACAGGTCATTTCCCAATCGAGTACGGCAATTATATGTTCATTGTTTACCCTGCAATAGGTATCACTCTCACGGTGTTATTTATCAGATATGTAATCAGAAATTGGCTTGGACACGGTATTCCAAAGGTTCTGTACGCCATTTCCCGCAAGGGAGGGATAATGGATACCTATAACCTTTATGCATACATTATTGCAAGTGCGCTTACCGTAGGCTTCGGTGGGTCTGTAGGTCTTGAAGGTCCTACCATAGCAACGGGAGCAAGTTACGGATCAAATCTGGCAAGGCTTTTCAGACTTAAATACAAAGATACGGTTTTGCTCATCGGTGCGGCAAGCACGGCGGCACTGGCTGCGATTTTCAAAGCTCCCATTACGGGGATTATTTTCGTGCTTGAAATTATGATGATTGACCTTAATTTCACTTCACTGCTTGCTTTGTTGCTTGCAAGTTCTACCGCAGTACTTACATCATACGTTATTTTCGGCAGGGATGTAATTTATCCGGTAACAGTCTCTTACACAATGGACTATTCCAACATTCCGTATTATATTTTGCTTGCCTTGGTTAGCGGAATTGTCAGCCTGTATTATTTTAAGGTTTATGTTAAAATTACTGACTTTTTCAAGAAATTTAAAACCTGGTATTTCCGTCTCCCCGTTGGAACAATCTTGCTGGGTTTTATAATCTTTCTATTTCCTGCATTATACGGTGAAGGTTACGAATCTATCAACTCCGCACTTAATGGTGATTATATTCATTTGTTCGAAAAATCGTTTTATTACGGTTATCACACTAATTTTGATGTAGTACTCTTGTTGCTGCTTGCCATTGTTTTGCTGAAAGTAGTGGCAATGACCATTACTTTTACGGCAGGAGGTGTTGGAGGTGACTTTGCCCCTACCCTGTTTATAGGTGCACATCTGGGCTTATTGTTTGCTTTGGCTTCAAATCACTTTTTAGGCACAAACCTTAACCCTACAATTTTTGCATTGCTAGGTATGACGGGAATGATATCGGGAGTTTTGCACGGACCGCTTACAAGTATGTTCCTGATTGCCGAAGTAACAAGCAGTTACAAAATGTTTTTACCACTAATGATTGTGAGTGCATTTACCTTTCTGTTTGTAAGAATTTTCAACAAATATTCAATTTACACTTATCAGTTGGCAAAACGGGGCGAACTAATCACCCATAACAAAGACAAATCGGCATTGCAACTTCTGGAAATAGAAAAATTGCTGGAAACAAACTTCAGAACTATAAAGAGAAATTTTACATTGAGGCAAATTGTAAAAGAATTTGAAAAATCCACTCGTAACTTATTCCCCGTGCTTGATGATGAAGGTAAATTGGAAGGTGTTGTTGTGTTGGAAGACATTCGCAAAATAATGTGTAAACCGGAATATTACGACAAAGTATTGGCTGAAGATGTAATGGTAAAACTCAATGAAAAAGAAATTGTCGATATAGACAAGGACGATATGGAAGAAGTTGTCAACAAGTTTAATATGACAGGAAATTATAACCTGCCCGTAGTAAAAAACGGTAAATATCTCGGCTTTTTATCCCGTGCCAATGTTCTAACTTCTTATCGTAAACTTATAAACCTTTTCAGCGAGGAATAAAAAAA
>JALWKH010000245.1 GCA_026996635.1 Bacteroidales bacterium
GTGAGGTGATTATAGCCTTTTGAAACGGTTTTTGAAAAATAGGCAGTTTTTTGACCAAGGCTATTTAAAAAGTAAAAATAAATATCTCCGTTGCCAATGTTAAAAATAAGGTCAATATTTAGTTGATTATTTGCCGGTTGCGGATAAATATTCATAATTCTTATTGTTTCGGAATTATCGGTTATACATCTCTCGGAATTATGATCGTAGTTGTCCAGCCACGGATAAACTATATATGCACAAAGCACAAGTGGTTCGCTGTTTTGTTCTATTCCCGATCGGAAACTGTAAGTGTATGAATTACCCGGATAGATAACTTTATCAATTTGTTCCATAATTTTACCGGAACCTTTTAGCTCACAAGTTATGTACGGTTTTGCAGGTGAATTGCCTTGATTCTTTATTGTAACAATCGGAAAAATAAAATCATTTTGTTTGGTGTAGCTGACATTTGAAATTCTCAAATCCATTTCATCAAAAGGAGAATAAACATGATAAGAAAAATATGACGTGTCTTGACAACCGTTTTGGTCAACAACTCTTAATACAATCATTCCGTCTCCGTAAATGGTTTGTATATTCATATCATAACCCCACTCAAAATCTTCAAATTCTGTAAAAGAAAAGAAATAAGAAGACCAAAAGTAATGCGGATATGAAGTGTCTTTAGCAATTGCATGGTAAACTGCGTCATCTAATAGGTAATTGCTTGTAACCCTATGTGAGGCTAGATACACATCAAAATCTGCGCTTGGTTGGGGAAGTACATTTATTACTGATTCTTTTGTTTCGGTGCAATTGTGTGAAGTTGTTGCAGTTATTTCTAAATTGTAAAACCCTGTGTCGGTAAATAAAAGCTTGGGGCAACATTTATTTGAATAGGCTGTAGAGTCTATAGACCAAGAATAAGTTACAGGTAATACGGAATCAGGGATTTGAACAGACAGGGTTTCTTTTGTATTGGCACACAAATAAATGGTGTCGGAGATTTGAATGTCGGGTGTAGGATAAATTCTTATGTTTTTTGCTATGGTGTCTTTGCAGCCGTTTACAGCAGTAACAAAGTGATAAACAGGGAAATATCCGCTTGAATCGAATATGTGAGAAACCGCACTGCCTTCCATAGTATTGTTATTTATGTTCCATAATGATGAAACGATAGGGTTGTAAAATTCGGATACTGTGGAATCTTGGAAAATTATCGTTGTGTTTTGACATTGGTTGGTTGTATAAAAGTTTGCTTCAGGTGAGGGCAGGACATCTACTGTGGAAGAAAATTCACCGCTGCAACCATTTTCGTCTGTTATGCTAATGCTGATATTGTGTGTTGCAACAGAATCAAAGGTATGGGTAAAGTATAGTGTGGTTGCTGTTTCGGTGTTGTCTAGTTGCCACAAGTAATTTTCTATCTGATAAGCTGAAGTTATTTGTGGCGTGATGGTTGCCAGTGAGTGTTGGCAGATGTGCGGCTGCGTAAATGAAACTTGCGGTGTTGGATAAATTTTTATTTGCTTGCTTGTAATGTTGTAGCAATTGCTTGAAGTATATCCTTCCAAAGTAACTTGATATGTGAGTGTGTCGGGAAATAAAACGGAAGTCTGAAATGCCGTGTCGTTTTGCAAAGTATCTATCTGCCAAATGAAAGTTGTGAAGGTGCTTGTGTCTTGGAGTTGTGAATTATTATTGAAAAATGTTGTGTCTCCAAAACAATGGTTGTCCCAAGAGAAGTCGATAAGCGGTGCTACGCCGTGTATGCTTACATTTATGCTGTCTGTTGTGTGGCAGCCGTTTATGTTGTCGGCGTAGAGTGTGTAGGTGCCCGAGTCTTGAACGGTAATGTAAACAGTGGTGTCGCCTGTATTCCATAGTGTGTTGCAAATCTGCCGGTTGGCGGGATAGAGGTTTGTGCCGGCACAGATGCTTGTGTCGTGTGGAATAAATAAGGCTTGTACCGGAAACGAGTCTATGGATACCGTAATTGTATCGGTAATCATTTGGCAACCTGCCGTGTCTGTGATTGTGCAAAAATAACTTCCTCCCGGGTTGAAAATCCGGGTAAACTGTGTGGTGTCTCCGTTTGACCAACTGAAAGAATAAAGTGTGCTGTCAAGTTGTAAATCCCAAATCAAAGTATCGCCGTAGCATAAAACCGTATCACCGAAAGGTATATTGGGTTCAGGGTATTGGACGAAAACAGAAGCGGAGCTTTGAAATCCGAAAATATCCGTTACCGTTACCGAATATGTGTCTGTATGATTAACTTGGATTGTCTGTGTAGTGTCTCCGGTGCTCCATAAATAAGAAGTAAACCTGCCGCCTGCATCGAGGGTGGTGGGGCAGAATGTATTATTGTTGATAATAGTGTCAAAACCAAGATTAACCGGTTCTTGGTATGTATAGGGAAAATATCTGTACCGCAAATAGTTTTCTACATGATATTTTTCCGTAAAATTCAATGGTTTATTATAAATTAAAATTTCAGCAATATCGCCGTTCAATAAAATTTTTGTACTGGAATCTGTTCCTTGTTCGTCATTGTAAGCTCCTACTAAAAAATCAAAATCAGAATTCATATCTGTGTTTAAAATATCAATAGTGTCTTTATACAATCCATTAATACATAAGTAATTATTAAGTATATCTTTGTTGTTAATGTTTGTGTATATCATAAAAGAATCAGTAGGTAGTGATAATTGAATATTTTTAGAAGAATTGTCTTGATATAAAAATGTATATTTATTGTTATAATAAAACATTGCATATCGTTTTGAAACTCCACCGTATAATGATTTTGCTACAAAAGTACCTGATGATGATACACTTTTGCCAACAATTATAATTGTTAAACCTGAATCAGAAATGTCACAAATATCACTACCGTTTAACCATTGACTTCCTGAAAATCTTATAACAGGACGATTGTTTAGTACACTATCAACATATAAAGGTTTATTGTTTTCATTACTTTGATATACTGAACTATTATTTGATAAATCAACCCATTCTGAAACTTTGTTTTCTTGGTTTTTAATTGTAGAGTCAGCTCTTAACCACAAAACCAAGTTGTCGGTAATTATTAAAGAAGTGTCTGTTTGAGCATAAGAGATAAAGCTAAAAAAAAGGAATAATATGAATAGAGTTTTTACTTTCACAATTAAACGGTATTTTTGCAAATATAAAAAAATTAATGACAGAAAACTTAAGGGGTAAAATATACAAAGGTTTTTTTTGGGACTTGCTTGGTAAACTTGCCGATCAAGGTATTGGTTTTATTATTTCCATAATTTTAGCCAGATTACTTACTCCGGCAGAGTTCGGTTTGGTTGCTATGGCTGCGGTTGTAATTTCATTAGCCGGTGTACTTATCGACAGTGGTCTTGGGGTTGCTTTGATTCAACGAAAAGAGGTAACGGCTTATCATTACGGTTCGGTTTTTTATTTTAATATGGTAACCGGTAGTTTGCTTACCGTAATTTTTTTCTTTTTGGCAGGTTTGGTTGCGGATTTTTATAATC
Organism: Bacteroidales bacterium; assembly: GCA_026996635.1. Classification (GTDB taxonomy): domain Bacteria; phylum Bacteroidota; class Bacteroidia; order Bacteroidales; family JALTDM01; genus JALTDM01. Next base: position 3,516 of record JALWKH010000245.1, read on the forward strand.
AACCTGTGTTGAAGCCAGTTATGCAGGTGTTATCATTCAATTTTATAATAGATTCTTTTACCAGGGTACAAGCGGCTTGGCTCACCAAACAAATGAAATTCAATGTTCTTACTAAGGCAAAAATTGCTTCCCTTGTGGCGGGTGGAGGAACAGGTGTGGTTTTGGCATTTTTAGGTTACGGTGTTTGGGCGTTGGTGTTTCAA
>JALWKH010000246.1 GCA_026996635.1 Bacteroidales bacterium
CTCCTCGGTTTGAGCAAATATTACGTTTGTTATAAAAATAATCACAACTAGAAAAAATCCGAATCTTTTCATAATATTTTTTATTTAAGATAATATGCAATTCCTGTTTCTATAGACAATTTTGTTGACGGTGTTTGCAGTGTTCCGGTGTTTACTCTATATCCCACCATCATCTGAAATGAAACTTCATAAATTACAATTTCAAAGCCTAAACCTATACCTGTATTTAATCTTGCATCTACTTTATATGATGAAGTACAGTATACAGGGTAATAATTTTCATTATAAATACATTTTGTAACTAATTTATCTGAATAAAAAGTAGCCACACTCAGATAAGAAAATACTCTGGAGTTATCATTACTGTTAAAATTATAATAGCCTGTTAAACCCAGTGAAGAGTAAGTGATTTTTCCGTCACTGAAAAATGGTGGAGTAAGTGTAACAGAGAATGAGTATTTTTGTGATTCAAGAGTCTTTTTTAGGGAAACACCTACTCCTGTTGTAAATCCGGCTAGAAACCCGAGTGATAAATTATGCCTGTTTGGTGAATAATCTTCAATGGTAACTGTTTGTCCTAAAATGGATCCGGATATGAGTATCATAATTATCAAAAACTTGATTTTTTTCATAATAACGAGTTTTGATTTTTTTGTATAACTTTTTTATTTTATGTAATATGAAATACCTCCTTCTACAGTAAGAAGTGTTTTAGGCTGTTCTGATAAGCCTGTGTATAGTGCATAACCGAACATTAATTGAGCTGCTAGATCATAAGAAAATAATTCTACTCCAAGACCCAATCCTGTATTTAATTTTGCTGTAGTTTCATAATAATTTATGCAATAATTATAATAAGGATCATAAGGGTCATAAAAGTTACTGCAATGATCTTTTTCCCAATAAAATCCTGCAACGCTCAGATATGAAAAAAATCTGGAATGTTTGGTGCCCATAATGTTCATATAGCCGGTAAGTCCCATTGATGAAAAATTAATGTGACCATTTTCTATGAATGGAGGAGCTAAAGCTGCGGATAATGAAAATTTAGGAGTAAATGTCTTTTTTAATGAAATACCTACACCTGTTGTAAAGCCGGCTTGAAATCCCAATGATAATGTTCTGTTTTGTAATGTGTGATTTTCTGTATCTTGGGAGAATATTGTTCCTGTAATAAAAATTACCAGTGAAACCAAGGTGATTATTTTTTTCATAGTAAGTAATTTTTATGTAATAAAAAAGGTGGCTAAAAGCCACCTTAAAATTAAACAAATTTTTTTATACTACCAATTTTTATCCCGTTTCCGTGCGGAATAATTGATTTTCAAGGCGTTTACCTTTCTAAGTTCCTGCTTAACATCTGTTACAATTCCCATTTTTACATCTTCATCCACTTTCAAAGATGTTGTCATAAGAGGAACTTCTTTTTCGTTCCTTGCTTCTCTTTCTTTAAGTATAAACGGTTGAATATCTTTTACATCGGCAAAAGCATCATTTAATTGAATCCTTGGTTCCGTACCGAAAACTTTTTGATATTTTTTTAATGGTTTACCAATATAAATATAGCTTACCAATGATTTTTTTTCGAGTTTTTGCAATTCTGTAGCTTTAGGTAACTTAACTACTATTTTTAACTCTACTTCACGCATTACTGTTGTTACCATAAAGAAGAACAACAGCATAAAGATAATATCCGGTAATGATGCCGTTGATATAGCCGGTGTTCCTTCGTCTTTATTCTTTTTGAACCTGGACATATTATTTACCTCCTACATTTTTAGGTTCTGCTTCTGATATTCTTTGAGGATATATTTTCTTAATAGCCGCTTGTTTATCTTTATCCAATTCGCTGTAATGTTTGCCGAATTTTTGCATAGCCAGTTCGTCTCTGAGTTCGTTATAAGCGGCAACCAGCTCGTTTTGAACTTCTATATACCTCTTATAACTTGTACCCCTGTCATTTTGTAATGAAATTACACCTTTTGATACGGGATAATTTCCAAAATAAGGTACTTTTATAATTTTCTTTTCCGGCAAATTCGGTTTATCATAAGGATTTTTAATAAATTCCTTAGCTTTTTCTCTAAGTTGGTGAATATCCATCGGTTCACCTTCTACCAATAACTGGTCTTTACTGTTGATAAGAACAATAAACACGTTCCTTTCTTTAATCGGTGGGGTTTTTTCTTGGTTTGGCGGTGGAGGAGGAGGTAATTTACGAACCAAACCCGTATCAACATCCATAGTAGTGGTTACAAGGAAAAAGATAAGGAGCAGGAAGGCTATATCTGCCATTGATCCTGCATTTATTTCTTGTAATTTTCTTGCCATATCTTTTCTTATTTTTTAATAAAAGGAAGTCACGTAGGACTTCCTTTTACCGTTCCTTTTTTTATTTAAAAGCGTTGTAGATTTCTGTTACTGCAATTGCCAATAATGACAAAAAGAACAAAATGTATGTGGTTATAAGTCCAGTTCCCACTGTTTTTAATGTACTGGGCACATTATCAGGACCATTGTAACCAACCAAATTCAGTACTTGATCCGATGCCATAGAGTAGGCAATCAGAACTATTACTCCCAATACTCCTAATCCTATAAGTGTGTTTATTGCTCCTTTGGGGTTTGTAAACAGTTGGTATACCGGAAACCCTATTGCAAAAATTGCTGCAATTACGACATAAACATACATTGTGTCGATTAAGGGTTCTTCCGATATGGAATTTGTGTAAAACAACACACCCAAAATTGTGGCAACACCTAATAGGATATAGAGTATAATTGATGTTATTTTAGCCAATTTCATAGTTCAAAAATTATTTTTTGTTGTTGTATTTTACCAAAATATCCATAAATGAAATGGAAGCATCTTCCATACTGTTTACCAAAGCGTCAACTTTGGATACAATGTAATTGTAGAATATTTGGAGAATAATAGCTACAATAAGACCGGATACTGTGGTAATCAACGCAACTTTGATACCTCCTGCCACAAGTGATGCTGAAATGTCACCTGCTTTTTGAATAGCATCAAATGCTTCAATCATACCGATTACAGTACCCATAAATCCGAGCATAGGAGCCAAAGCAATAAAGAGGGCAATCCAAGTAAGACCTCTTTCCATAAGCCCCATTTGTACGCTTCCGTATGCTACTATTGATTTTTCTATCATATCAAGGTTGTTGCCGTCTTTGTATCTCATAAGTCCTTGATAATAAAGGCTGGCAACGGGACCTCTTGTATTTCTTGCAACTTCCAATGCAGCATCAATGCCTTCGTTGAACAATGCATTTTCAAATTTTTCAATGAATTTCTTTGTATTAATGGTAGCCAAATTCAAATAAAGAATTCTTTCTATGGCAAGGGCTAAACCGAAAATTAACGAAAGAAGAATTACGCCCATAAATCCGGCACCACCTTCAATGAATTTCTTTTTTATTTGATAATGTAGTCCGCTTTGTTCGGGTACATCCGTTTCTTCTTTTGTGTTTTCTTCCTTAGCTGCAGTTTGTGCCGTGTCGGTTGCTGCCGCTGCACTATCTACTGCCGTTGAATCCTGAACTACAGCTGTTGTGTCGTTTTGTGCCGCTGTAGAATCTGTTGCTTCATCTTGCGCAAAAACAGTGTTTACACTGATTGCCATCAACAATACCACTAATAATTTAGCAATTTTTTTCATAGAGATATGATTTTTTAATTGGTTAAACAAATGT
>JALWKH010000247.1 GCA_026996635.1 Bacteroidales bacterium
ACCTGGTGATGTTCCTACCGATACAGCATTGGATTTTTTGACTTATGCCGCACATGATGTTCAATCTGAGAACTTGACACATTCCGGTAATTTATGGGTTGGTGAAAGTTTTGATTATCGTACCCCGACAAGGTATTTTAATTTTAGTTTTACTGATTTGGATTTGTCAAAACCAGTGCGAACAAAAATTTATGTTGTTGCAAGATCTGCTCAAACCACGACTTTTAATGTGAAATTAAACAATTCGACATTATCCACCATATCGGTTTCTCCTTACGGACAATATTCTTTCGGAAACTATAATTATGTAATTGAAGATGCAATGGTAAACTCAAGTACATTGGAATATACCATTACTTATAATTATCCGGATTACGATTCTAAAGGTTGGTTGAATTATATAGATGTAAATGCTTATCGTAAGCTTATTTACAGGGGAGGTATGCTTAGTTTCAATAATATACCGTATGTGTCTGATACTTCGCTTGTGTTGTTTAGGGTGAAAAACACTACTTCATATTCACCTGTTTTGTGGGATGTGACAAATCCATTGGATGTTAGGAAGATAGAATATCAGACGGATGGGGATTATATAGTTTTTAAAGACAGTGCCAAAACTATAAAGAAATATGTTTTGTTTGACGGTTCGATTTATAAAAAGCCGGAATATGTTTCATCCGTTGCAAATCAAAACTTACACGGCATTGCGGATTATGATTTAATTATAATTTCCCACCCTGATTTTATGAGTTATGCCAACCAAGTGGCTGATTTACACAGAGAAAAAGACGGTTTGGATGTTGGAGTTTTCGATGTGACTAAAATTTATAACGAGTTTGCTTCCGGCAGGAAAGAAGCGGCAGCTATACGTAATTTTCTTAAAATGTTTTACGACAGGGCAAACGACGGGTTGTGTAAAATGCCGAGATATGTTCTTTTATTTGGTGACGGATCCTTTGATAACAAGAATGATTTTACCGGAAACACAAATTTTATCCCTACATTCGAGTGGGGTAATTCGCTGGATTTAACTTCCACATTGGTTGTAGATGATTTTTATGTGTTGCTTGATGAAGGTGAAGGTGGAGCATCGGGGTATATAGATATGGGCATAGGCAGGTTTCCTGTAAAAAGTAAGTCGGAAGCTGCTTTAGCTGTACGTAAATTAAAACATTATTATGACCCTGCAACTTTTGGTGCTTGGCGTACCCGTATAACATTTATTGCCGATGATGAAGACAACGGCTTACACTTAAATCAGGCAAATACTATTGCGGATTATGTAATGAACAATTATCCCGAGTTTAATGTCAAAAAGATTTTTTTGGATGCTTACCAACAAATAAATACACCATCGGGAGAATCGTACCCCGAAGCTAATACCGCGGTAAATAATGTTATAAATAACGGTACTTTGATAATGAATTATACCGGGCACGGTAATGAACGGGGGTTGTCGGCGGAATATGTGGTTTCAGCTGCTGAAATGAACCAGTGGGATAATTATGACAAAATGCCTTTGTTTATAACCGCGAGTTGTGAATTTGCACCATTTGATAATTATGATGTATTATCTGCAGGCGAAGCTTTATTTATGAACGACAGGGGAGGTGCTATAGCTTTACTTGCAACTACCAGGTTGTCGAGTGCAGGCCAGAATGCAACTTTGAATATGGCTTTTTATCAGAATGCTTTTACTGATAATTTTTCACAAAGGTTGGGTGATATTTATATGGGAACAAAGTGGATGGCAGGAGTGGATTATAATAAGAGAAAATTTGCATTGTTGGGAGACCCGGCAATGAGGTTGGCTTATCCGCAATATAAAATTGTTACCGACAGTATGCCGGACACACTGGCTTCTACGGGTATTGTTACCGTTTACGGTAAGGTGACGGATTTTAGCGGAAATGTTTTAAATGATTTTAACGGTGTTATTTATCCTACAGTTTACGATAAGCAAGATACCGTTCAAACATTAGGCAATGATGAAGATTCCCCCATTATTAAATTTGCGGTAAGGGATAAAATATTGTATAAGGGGAAAGCAAGTGTGAAAAACGGATTGTTTCATTTCAGTTTTGTTGTCCCGATTGATATTTCATACAAAAACGGATTCGGCAAAATAAGTTATTATGCAAATTCCGATTACATGGATGCAATGGGTTACCGGGATAGTGTTGCAATTTACGGCATAGACAGCAATGGAGTTACCGATAATATAGGACCGGACATTAAGCTGTTTATGAATGATACTACCTTTGAAGACGGAGACATTACTAATGAGAATCCCGTTCTCTTGGCATTTTTGGAAGACAGTTCCGGAATAAATACAGCAGGTAACGGCATAGGTCACGATTTGATGGCGGTCCTTGACGGCAATACCGCAAATTCAATAGTTCTGAATGAATATTATAACGCTGAACTTGACAATTACCGTAAAGGCAGTGTGAGGTACGAGATGTATGATTTGGAAGACGGAACTCACGATTTAACATTCAGGGCTTGGGATGTGCTAAATAATTACAGTGAGGCGACACTTAACTTCGAAGTAATAAATTCGGATGTTTGTGAAATTAACTTTTTCGGTAATTATCCGAATCCTTTTACAGATAGGACGAATTTTATTTTCAAGCACAATCATCCGGGTGAAACAATGAATATCCGTTTGAATATTTATGATTTGACCGGCAGGTTGGTTTATTCCAAGTCTCAACAAGAAAAATATGAAGGATTTACAGCAGGACCTATTGTATGGTCGGGAGTTGATAATTTCGGGCACAAGGTAAGTGGCGGAATGTATATTGCTGAAATTGTAGTTTTGTTTGAAAACAGTGCAACAAGTGTCAGTGTTAAGAAAAAAATTATGCTTGTAAGGCAATAATATTTTATTTTAATAGTTTACTTATATTTGCAACTCAAAAAATTAAATTTTCCCTAACAAAAAAATAATGGTAATGAGAAGATTTTTAGTACTTTTTATAGGAATTCTTACAACTACATTTACAACTTTTGCCCAAACAACTAATACAACTGGGCAAGTGTTGGACGATTTGAATAATGCCAGACCTATTTTAACAGCAGTGCCTTTTTTGACTATTCCTGTAGATTCAAGGTCGGGAGGAATGGGTGATGCAGGAGTATCTACTACACCGGATATAAACTCACAATTTCATAATCCTGCAAAGTATGTTTTTTCCGACAAAGCTTTTGGTGCGGCTATATCATATGCTCCTTGGCTGAGACAATTGGTAAATGATATAAGCCTAATGTATTTGGCTGGGTATTTTAAGATAGATGAAAGGCAAGTTTTAAGTGGAGGATTGAGATATTTTTCTTTGGGTAATATTACTTTTACCGATATAAATGCCCAAACCATAGGTGATTATAAGCCGAATGAATTTTCCCTTTCCCTAGGTTATTCTCGTCTGATGGCAGATAATCTTTCGGCAGCTGTTGTGTTGAGGTATATAAATTCAAATCTTACTCAAGGTCAAATGGTTGAAGGTGTGCCTACTCATCCCGGAAGAAGTGTGGCATCCGATGTGGCTGTTTATTATCACAAAGAACTGGAAATACAGAAAAAGCCCGCAACCGTAATGGCAGGGTTGAATGTTACGAACATAGGAGCAAAGATGTCTTACAGTGAAACGGGAGATAAAGAATTTTTGCCAACTATGCTAAAGTTAGGTTCTGCACTTGAAGTGGAACTGGATGAGTACAATAAAATACAAGGTACTGTAGAATTCCACAAATTACTTGTCCCTTCTCCACCTGTATATGATAATGACGGTAACATTCTTTACGGAAAAGATCCCAATGTTTCCGTTCCGGTAGGTATGTTCCAGTCGTTTTATGATGCACCCGGAATTCAATTGGACCCTGAAAATCCCGACCAAAGGAGCGTGTTTAAGGAAGAAATGATGGAAATAAACTATTTGATAGGAATAGAATATTGGTATGCTAATCAATTTGCTCTTAGAGGCGGATATTTCCATGAACCTACACTTAAGGGAAACAGGAAATATTTTACCATAGGATTGGGGTTGAAGTTGAATGTGTTCGGAATAGACTTTTCATATTTAATACCAACAACAGCAAACCATCCGTTGGCTAGGACCCTTAAATTTACATTGTTGTTCGATTTTGAAGCATTGAAGGCAGATGACAAGAATGCCAAAGACAAAACAAAAGATATGTAATTTCCGTGTAGGGTACGGATACGATGTACATAAGTTTGCCGAAGGACGTGAATTGTTTTTAGGTGGGGTGAAAATACCTTATGAGTTGGGTTTGGATGGCCATTCCGATGCTGATGTTCTTATTCATTCCATTTGTGATGCACTGCTTGGTGCTGCAGCAATGAGAGATATCGGTTATCATTTTCCAGATAATTCCGATGATTTTAAGGGTATAGACAGTAAAATTTTGCTGCAAAAAACCGTAGAACTTATCAGAAATAAAGGGTTTGAAGTAGGCAATGTTGATGTTACCGTGTGCCTGCAAGAGCCGAAATTGAAAAATTATATTCCCCGAATGCAGGAAACACTTGCTAGAGTAATGGATGTTGATACCGAAGATGTTTCAATTAAAGCAACTACTACGGAAAGGTTAGGGTTTGTCGGTAGGAAAGAAGGCATATCATCATCTGCAGTTGTGTTGATTTATAAACCCTGAAATACTTAATAACCGTTATAGATTATTCTAAAAAAACTTTATACTTTTACAAGCAAAATATTTTATTATGGAAAAGAAAAATATGCTTTGGCAAAACTCGATGAATTACGGGGCGATTTTGGGCAGTATTCTGGTGGTTCTCTCACTTATAGGTTATGTGTTTAACTTGCAGAATGCCACGATTTTGCAAATTTTAAATTATTTTGCACTGGGTATGCTGTTATATTACGGGACTAAAGTTTTGAGGGATAAATATCAAGGTGGATACATTACTTACGGAAGATCTCTTGCTTCCGGTTTTTTGATTTCACTTTTTGCGGGGATAATTGTGTCGTTTTTTGTGCTTATCTATTTGAAATGGATAGATCCTGCGACAATGGAAACAATAAAAATGCAGTCGCAAAAAATTATGATAGAAAAAGGGTATCCGGAAGAACAAATCGAAATGTCTTTGAAATACATTTCACCGAATATATTTGCCATTGGCACAATTTTCTCATTTGCTTTTTGGGGTTTTGTACTTTCCCTTATTGCGGCATTTTTATTGAAAAGAGACAGGAATCCTTTGGAAGTTAATGATGTAGAAGAAAAAGAATCAGGAACGGAAAAAAATGATAACTAAAATAGTGTGAATATGGATATTTCTGTTGTAATACCTTTATATAACGAAGAAGAATCTTTGCCCGAACTTCACGACTGGATAAAAAGGGTAATGGACGAGAACGGGTTTTCTTACGAAATAATTTTTGTAGATGACGGAAGTAATGATAACTCGTGGAATGTTATTGAAGAATTAGCACGAAAAAATCCCAATGTGAGAGGAATTAAGTTCAGACGGAATTACGGTAAATCTGCCGCATTGCACACAGGATTTTCCGAAGCAAAGGGAGATGTTGTTATCACAATGGATGCCGATTTGCAAGACAGTCCCGACGAAATACCGCCGTTGTATGATATGATAATGAAAGACGGGTATGATTTGGTTTCGGGGTGGAAAAAAATCAGGCACGATCCTATTTCCAAGACCGTGCCGAGCAAGTTTTTCAATTTTGTGACCAGGGTTTTGAGCGGTATCAAGTTGCACGACTTTAATTGCGGACTAAAGGCATACAAGCGTGATGTAATAAAAAGCATTGAGGTTTACGGAGAGATGCACCGCTACATTCCCGTTTTGGCAAAACAAGCAGGTTTTAAGAAAATCGGGGAAAAAGTTGTTGTGCACAGGGCAAGAAAATACGGTGTAAGTAAATTCGGCTTCAGCAGGTTTATAAATGGATTTTTGGACTTGCTCAGTGTACTTTTCATTACAAAATTCGGTAAGAAACCTATGCACTTTTTCGGTGTGTGGGGTACACTTATGTTTTTTGCGGGAGGTATTATTACCGTGTGGATAATTGCCGAAAAACTTTATAAACTCTATCACCATTTGCCTGTGCGTGAGGTTGTGGCACAACCATTGTTTTATATTGCATTGGTTTTGATTATACTTGGCGTTCAGTTGTTTTTGGCGGGTTTTCTCGGAGAACTTGTTTCAAGATCGTCAAGTGACAGGAATAAATATTTAATTGCGGAAAAACTAAATTTTTAAGATTATGAATACACTGGATAAATTGCCTAAAATCCAAGATGTTGATTTAAGGGATAAAATAGTATTGGTAAGGGTTGACCATAATGTCGTGAAAAAAGGTGTGATACACGACCCTTACAGAATTGATATGACAATAGGTACATTGTACCACATAAATGCCAAAGGCGGCAAAATTATATTGATGACACACGTAGGCCGTCCGCGTAACAAGAAAACGGGAGAAATTACCATTAGCGATGATACTTCGGTAATGCCGATAGTTGAGTATCTTAAAAAGAAACTCCACATAAATATTGCGGTGCCGGAATTTTACCAACAAGAAGGTAAAGGTTATCTTAGTGTGGAGACTTCCGTTAACCATTTGATTAAAGATTTGAAAAATAATGAAATAGATGCCATTTATTTGCCGAATACCCGTTGGTTTTACGGAGAAGAAGCAGGTGGCGAAGATGCTATGAGGTTTGCACACCAATTGGCAGGTTTGGCGGATATTTTTGTGAATGATGCTTTCGGTTCGTGGCAGCCACACGCTTCCACTGTGTTGGTAAACAACTTTTTGCCCTCGTATGCAGGCTTCCTGATGCAAAAAGAAATACGTAACCTACAGCGTATTTATGATGCAAAGAGACCGTTTTTGGCAGTTGTAGCCGGTTCAAAATTCGATACAAAGATAGGTCCTTTGTTTTCGCTGCTCGAAAAAGCCGATTATTTGGTGCTCGGTGGTGTGATTTACAATGCTTATCTAGCAGCTAAATTCGGACTTAAAATCAAAGGTGTAACCGATGACGATATTGAACAAGCTCATAAGTTTATTGAATATGCGGAAAAATTCCCGGGAAAGATTGTAGAGCTCGGTTATGTTGTGGAATCCGATACTCTTGAAGGTAAAATTGAAGGTAAATACAGGACTTTGAGCATTGATGACTTAAAAAAGAAAAAAGAAATAAACTACATACTTGATGTGGCTAAGGAATCTTTTACAGACGAACATGTTCACGAAGTTTTCCGTTCGGCATCAACGATTTTTGTAAATGCGGTAATGGGATTTACGCCGCACTTTAACGAGGGAACAATTGCACTGGACGAGTTGATTGATACAAACAGGGATGCAATAAAACTTTACGGTGGCGGTGATACAATGCAAGAACTCAAACGCTTGCTGCCGGGACTTTATATAGTCGCAATTGACAGCCCGAAGTATTACATATTTACCGGTGGAGGTGCCGTGCTCAAAGCTATAGAAGGCGGAAGTCCCGAAGGAATCGAACCTATTAAGAAGCTTATAGAAGGGAAAAACAAATAAACAATGCCAAGCGAAAAATATACAAAAGTAATAAAGTTGGTTTCTGCCGCTCAAAACGGACAAGTGTCCGATATGCTCAAGAATGCCGGAATGAAATATAAGGTTATATACGGCTTATCTATGGCAGATTTGAGGAATATTGCTTCACGGTTTTATCCCGACAGGGAATTGGCTGATGAGTTGTGGGAGAGAGACATTAGAGAGGCAAAAGTTATTTCCTTGCTCGTGGACGATCCTGAGAAAGTTACTAAAGAACAAGTGATTAAGCGGGCAGAGGAGTTTGATAATATTGAGCTTGCCGAGCAGGCGGGCGGTTATTTCTTTCCTAAATTGCCTTTTGCCACCGAAATAGTTGAGACACTTTGTCAGTCGGATAATGAAATAACACGGGCAGCAGGTTTTATTTTGGCAGGGAAAATTGCGGCAGGGAATATTAAAGTTGACGATGAAGTGTTGGCTAAATACTTGGATTTGACCAAAGAACACGCAAAATATGCTTCCCTACCCGAAAGAAGGGCGATAAGTACGGCATTAAGATTGATAGGTAGAAGAAACAAACAATTGAATGACAAAGCCACGGAAGTAACAAAAGAAATTGAAAAAATGAATACCGAATCGGCAAAATGGATTGCTGAAGATGTGCTTCTGGCTTTGGAAATGTACAGGGAACGATTTAACTAAAAAAGGAGGAAACGATTATGGCAAATATAGTAAAAGGATCAAATCCCGCACTTAGCGGAAAGATATTTGAAACCGCAGCAAGAGAAGGTGCTGCAGGCGGAACTATGACAGTAACAGGAACCGTAAACAAAACATTGTTGATTTTTTTGATTTTGTTGGCTTCGGCTTATTACACTTGGAGTAAATTTTTTGCTGCTGCCGATATGCAAGCTGCAATGACAGCTGTTAAGCCGTGGATGATAGGCAGTGCAATAGCAGGTTTCGTAGTAGCCATTGCTAACTCTTTTATGCCCAAGTGGTCGGCAATACTTACACCAATTTATGCCGTATTGGAAGGCTTGTTTTTGGGTTCGGTATCTGCATTTTTTAATGTTTTGTATCCGGGTATTGTTCCACAGGCAGTAGGACTTACCATTGCAACATTTTTCGGTATGCTGTTTTTGTACAGAACAGGAATTATCAAAGTAACCGCAAGATTAAGGTCAATTATTATCGGTGCAACATTCGGAATAGCATTGTTTTATTTTGTTTATATTATTCTCGGGTTGTTCGGCGTAGATCTTGGCATAGTAAACAGCAGCAGCGGATTGGGTATCGGTTTTAGTTTGGTTGTAGTAGGTATTGCAGCGTTCAATTTGTTGCTCGATTTTGATTTCATTGAAAAAGCATCGGCTTTCGGTGCTCCCAAATATATGGAGTGGTACGGAGCATTCGGCTTGATGGTAACTTTGGTGTGGTTGTACATTGAAATATTGAGGTTGCTTGCTAAAATGAGAGACAGGTAATGAGCTTTGATATAGGTAAAAGGACCAGAAAATTTTTAATAGATTGGCACCGGGATTTAGGATATTTCTTTACCGGTGTCATTTTAATTTATGCCATTTCGGGAATTGCTTTGAACCACCTAAAAGATTGGAATCCGAGTTACAGTGTTGAACAGAAAGATTTTACAGTAAATGTTCCTTCCGATTATAAGCAAATATCGGAAAAAGAAGTAGCTGTTATAGTCAAAAAAGCCGGGTTGGACGATTACAAAAAGTATTATTTCCCTTCTTACGGTAAGATGAAAATTTTTGTGAAAGACGGAACTATTTCTGTAAATCTGAAATCCGGAGATGCCAAGTTGGAAAGGCTAAAAAAGAGGTTTTTGCTTGCCGAGATGAATTATCTTCACTACAATCCGGTACGTGTGTGGACATATTTTTCAGATATCTTTGCGGTTGTCTTAATTTTTTTGGCAATAAGCGGATTGATGATTCTGAAAGGGAAGTACGGTTTTAGGAAAAGAGGGTGGTGGCTTGTGCTTTCGGGATTGATTTTCCCGGTTGTAATTTTGGCAATTTATTATTGGTAGTATGGGCAATTTGAATTTAAAAGTTGAAATAGATAAAGGTTCGGGATTTTGTTTCGGAGTGGTAGAAGCAATAAACAGGGCGGAAAGTCATCTTGACAAAGGCGAACGCATTTATTGTCTCGGGCAAATTGTGCACAATGAAGAAGAAGTCGGCAGGCTTGAAAAGAAAGGAATGATTACTATTTCCCACGAAGATTTTAAAAACCTGAAAGGAGTAAAAGTGTTGTTCAGAGCACACGGTGAGCCGCCGCAAAGTTACGAGATAGCCAAACGGAACGGTATTGAACTTATAGATGCATCTTGTCCGATAGTTACTAAACTACAACAAAGAGTAAAAAGGGCATATCTAAACGGTGAAAATGTTTACATCTACGGCAAACATAATCACCCTGAAGTAATAGGATTACTTGGGCAAACCGACAACAAAGCGGTAGTGTTTCAAGATTTGGAAGAGTTGGATATAGAAAAGATGCCGAGGGAGATAACACTTTTTAGCCAGACAACCAGGGATAAGATAAAATATGCAGAAATAATCGAAATTCTAAAAAAAGCGGGTATAAAGGTAAAAGTAAACAACACCATTTGCGGGGAAGTGGCAAACCGTCAGCCTGAAATAAGGGAATTCTGCAAAAGTTTTGATAAAGTGGTGTTTGTTGCAGGCAAAAAATCTTCTAACGGTAAAGTTTTGTACGGAGTGTGCAAAAATTCCAATCCGAATGCATATTTTGTAAGCAGTGTTTCTGAAATTGATGATTCTTGGTTCAAAGAAAATGAAACCGTTGGTATCTGCGGAGCTACTTCTACTCCCCAGTGGCTTATGCAAGAGGTAAAGAAATATCTTGAAAGTTTGTAGATTTCATAGGAGTTTTCCTGCCCATTTCTGATTTATTTAATTTTATTACCGTTTAGTGATAAACCGATGTAAAGTTTTTTGTTATTTCGCATTGGCAAATTGTGTAAATTTTGTAAGTCTTTACCGCAGAATGATGAATAAAGCTGTAAATCTGAAACTTACCTGGAAGGTTTTAAGCATAAATTTTTATGTGGTAGGACTTGCATTAGCTGCAAATTCTTTGTTGGCATTATGGTTTGCCGAATCAATGTTGCCTTTTGTTTATTCTTCATTGATTTCACTTGTTTCGGGTTTTATTTTTCATAAAATGTCTTATGGGCTGAAAGACACAACCATTAAAAGGAAAGATGCATATTTTACCGTAACAATTTCTTGGTTTTTGATTGGGTTGATAGGAGCATTACCATATTTATTTTCAGGTGCAATTCCAAGGTTTTATGATGCTTATTTTGAATCGGTATCGGGGTTTACAACTACCGGGTCATCAATTTTAACGGATATAGAAGCGCTGCCTAAAAGTATTCTCTTTTGGCGTAGTCTTACACACTGGATAGGAGGGATAGGAATAATTGTCCTTGTGATAATTATTTTGCCCTCGTTGAAAATCGGTGGGTATCACTTGTTTACATCCGAGTCGTCTTTTCAGGATAAAATAAAACCAAGAATTCATCAAGTGGCATACCAACTGTTTGCAATTTATATTACGCTTACTTTGTTGGAAGTGATTTTATTGCTTGCAGGGCATATGAATTTGTATGAAAGTGTGTGTCACGCTTTCGGAACGGTTGCTACGGGAGGTTTTTCTCCAAAAAATTCCAGTATTGCAGATTATTCTCCTTATATTCAGTATGTTATAATGGTTTTTATGTTTCTTTCCGGGACAAATTACATCATTTACTATTATTTGGTAAAGAGAGAGTTTACTAAAATCCGACGGAATGACGAATTTAAGTTTTACTTTTTTATGGTATTCTTGATTGGGGCCGTTATTACGGCAATTCTCTTTTTCAAAATGGGGAAACCGCTTGAGGCGGCATTTCGTGAAGCATATTTTCAAGTGATTTCAATTATAACTTGTACGGGGTTTGCATCTGCCGATTATTTGCTTTGGCCAACTGCAGGATGGGTAATAATTTTCTTTGCAATGTTTTTGGGAGGCAGTACAGGATCAACGGCAGGTGGTATAAAAATGGCAAGACATCTCATCTTTTTTAAAGCTGTAAAAACAAATTTTAAGAAAATAATGCACCCGCACGCAATCTTTTCTATGCGTATAAACGGAAAGATTTTGGCGAAGGAAATGATAAATTCCAACTTGTCTTTTATGATAATGTATGTTTTTATTTTCTTTGTCGGTATGCTTACGCTTGTTATTATGGGGCTTGATACGGCAACGGCGAGTAGCTCGGTGGCAACTTGTATGGCCGGCATAGGTCCGGGAATAGGCACTGTAGGACCTGCATCCAATTTTGCACATTTGCCTGTGGATGCAAAAATGCTTTTGACTTTTATAATGGTGTTGGGCAGGTTGGAAATTTATCCTGTGCTAGTTCTTTTTACAAAGAATTTTTGGAAGTCTTGATTGTTTTAAAAATTTAATCGTAACTTTGCGATGAACTATGGTAGTATGAATAAAAGGGATTTATATAGTGATGAAGAATTGAAACAGCTTGCACGTTTTGCAAAGGCAATGTCGCATCCTACCCGGTTGTGGATATTGAATTATTTGGAAAGTATGTCTTGTTGCTTTACTGGAGAATTGGTAGATGTTTTGCCGATTGCACAATCTACCGTTTCACAGCATTTGAAAGAGTTGAAAGAAGCGGGTTTGATACAAGGAGAAATCAATCCGCCACGGGTGAAATATTGTATAAACAAAAAGAATTGGCAATTAGCAAAAAAGTTGTTTTGTGAATTTTTGAAGTAAAATTTTTTATTAAACAATATCGCCAATAGGCGATAAACTATTAAAAATATAAATTATGAAAGTTTTAGCAATTTTCGGAAGTGCAAGGAAAGACGGTAATACGGCAAGGATGATGGAAGCCGCATTATCGGAATTGCCTGAAGATGCAGAAATAAAAAGAGTGTATCTTGGAGATTTGAATTATGAAGGTTGCGGTTCGTGCCGTGAGTGCAAGCTTAATGGTGGCTACTGTGTCAAAGATGATGATATGCAGCAGGTTTTCAGGGATATGATATGGGCAGAAGTGATTTTTATAGGTAGTCCTTCGTTGTTCTCAGATGTAAGCAGTGAGCTTAAGATGCTTATGGAACGTACTTGGTGGATGAAAGGGGCGCTTAGAAATAAAATAGGAGCTTATGTTGTAACGGGACGCAGGTATATAGAAAGCACTATGAATACACTACACGCTTTTATGCTAAGGCACAGGATGATACTTGGCGGCAGTGGTGCAATCGGTTACTCTTTTACCGAGATGGGAGAAGTGGAAGTTGACCCTTTGGCAATTAGAGATGCACATTACACAGGAATGAGAATAGTGGAATTATATGAATTGATATACGGGAATAAAAAGTAATTGTTTAACTGCTAAAAAATTGAGTTATGTTAATGAATTTTGTTTTACTGAGTTTGATCGTCGGAATTATTACGGCATTTATTAATGTGAGATACGACAGATTCTTTATTTTATTGTTGGTTTTATTCTTGTTTAAGTATCCTATTTCGGCAGGAATAGAGATACTGTTGTGGACAATATTTTTCGGATCGTTTATGATAATAACCGAAAATGCCGAAAAAATTCAAATGATGCCAACGAATATGAAGCGGAAAATGTTTGTTGTAATACCGGTTTTAACTTCTATTTCATCATTTCTTGGTGCTTATTTATTTTCCGTTTTTTCGGATAAGGTTTTAGTCATTACATTGGCAGTTATAACCTTGATTTATTCTTTGAGAATGATTTTTATTCATTTCAAGCCTGAAGAAATGAAACAAGAACCTTCACCCGATAACAAATGGCAAAAAATCTGTATGATCATTGGACCTATTGTTTCCGGTGTTACTTTGGGGTTTATAGGTACATCATTAAAGTCAGTTAAGATACCATTTGCTGTAAAAGTCGGGAAATTGAACCTTCAAAAAACTTATCTGGGAAACACAATAACAGCAGCTTTCGGTTCGGGATTTGCTTTGTTATGGCATAATACTGTGTTTATAAAAACAGCAGATGTGAATTATTTTGAGAAGTATTTTATTTTGGCAGCAGCATTGTGGACGGTTATTCATTTTGTAGCAAAAGTTACATCGTGGCTTGTAAGACCACATTGGCAAAAAGTATCACAAATTATTGTGGGTGTCTTTTTGCTTGTAGCTTTTGTAAAGATTTTGATGTTGATTTAATTTAGTGAATATGCGTGAATATGAAATAAAGGCGGAAAGTGTATCGGGAGGTGATGCGAATGCTTATGTTAAGCAAACAACGGTCGGGTTTGATACGGCTTCCGAAGATAAAGGCATTTTGCCTAATCCTGCGGAGTTGTTATTGATGTCTTTTTCTGCTTGTGTGTTGAAAAATGTTGAGCGTTATTCACAACGGTTGCATTTGCCTTATCGAAAAGCAAGGGTGGTAGTAAAAGGTTATAGAACTGATGTTCCGCCTGTTATTACCAATATTGAATATGTGCTTGAGATTGATACGGATGTTGAAGAGAAAAAACTGAATGTGTGGCACAAAAACATTTTGAAATTCGGAACAATTACCAATACGATGATGAAAGCAGCAGAAGTCAGCGGGATTATAAAACGAATGGGTGGAGATGAATAACCGTTACGCAGAAATAAAACTTTTGTGCCCGAGCACCAAATGCAAAAAGTGCAGAAGAATTATAGACGATATTGAGAGAATTATTGAGGAATTAGGTATTGTGGTTAATTTTGATGTGGTTACTGAGTTGGGTGATTTATTGAAGTTGCGGGCTTGGATTTTCCCTACTTTGTTTGTAAACGGTGTGAAAATTTACGAAGGTTATGTTCCAAAACATAAATATTTGAAAAAGAAACTTTCAGATTTGTTTATAAAATGAAAAACGGTAAGTTGAAAATAATAGTTTATTCGTTTGTGCTGGTTGCATTTGTAATTCTTTTTTTCAAAAAAGACAAACTCACTTGTTTTGTTACGAACTATATGCTAAGGCATAATAATGCGGTAGTGGTTCCGAATGACAGTATCAGGTTTTTTTCGCAATTTGACTATGCCGATAAGCAAACAAATTATGAATTAACCGTGGTGGAGTTGGGCGGAAACGGCTGTAAGCCTTGCCTGAAAATGGATACCGTATTA
>JALWKH010000248.1 GCA_026996635.1 Bacteroidales bacterium
GGGTACGGCAAGTTTTTCTGATAATACTTCGCCTACTTCCGATGTAACTGTATCCGATTACGGCAGTTATGAGTTTGTGTGGAGGGAAGTAAACGGTTCCCATTGTATGGTTGAAGATACCGTTAAGATAAATTTTGTGGAAACACCTGTTGCAGATGCGGGTAATGATGTTTCGGTTTGTGGTGTCTCAGCTGAAATAAGTGCCAATCCTTCTGTTGGAACGGGTACTTGGTCTGTTGTTGGCGGACCCGGTAACGGTTGGTTTGAAAATGTAAATGAACCGACTACCCATTTTAATGCCGATACATTCGGGGTATATACACTTGCTTGGACGGAGGTAAACGGCATTTGCTCCGATGCGGATACAATAACGGTAAATCTGAATACCACACCTTTTGCCGAATTTTTACCCGATAATCCTTCGGGTTGTCCGCCTTTTGAAGTGAGTTTTAATAATTTAACCTCAAATGCGACGATCTATCATTGGGATTTCGGTGACGGTGAAACATCAACCGATGAAAATCCTACTCATACTTTTATAAATAATACTTTCGGTGATGTAACTTATACGGTTACAATGATTGCAAGCAACGGAGGATGTTCTGATACCACACAGACACAAGTTACCGTTCATCCCTTGCCGGAACCACACTTTTCTTATGACAATACGCCTGCTTGCAGTCCGCATTCCGTAGCATTTACCAATGAATCGAACGGTGCCGTATCTTATTTGTGGTTGTTTGGAGACGGTACTCCTAATGATACTACCGAAAATCCCGTTCATACTTTTTATAATGATACAACTTACATTCAATATTATAATGTCAGATTGGTGGCGATTTCCGAGTACGGATGTACCGATACCGCATCGGGCATAGTAACAATTTATCCCAATCCCGATGTTAATCTTGAGGTGCTGCCCGATTCGTTGTGTTCACCCGGAACGGCTACACTCACTGCAAATCCCGGATATGTAAGTTATGAATGGAATTTCGGAGACAGTTTGCAACAAATCACTTCAGCCAATCACATAAATCATTTTTATCCTTCGGTAAGCGACTCAACGGAAGTTTACCATTTGTGGGTAAGGGCTATTTCACCGCTCGGGTGTGTTGATACTTCCTTTGCCGATCTTGTGGTATTTCCTACTCCAAATGCTGATTTTACTACCGATGTAACATCTGCTTGCGGAAGTTACGATTTGCAATTTACAAATAACTCTACGGGTGCTTCCGTATATATATGGGAATTCGGAGACGGTGATATTGATACGGTTTACAATACCGGGTTGGTGACTCATCATTATGTAAATAATTCAAATGCTCCTACCACATTTAATATAATTCTGCGGGCTGTTAATCAATTCGGTTGTGAAGATTCTTCCGTGAGGTCATTTGTTTTGTATCCCGAATTGAATGCGGAATTTGAAGTGGATACTATCGGATGTTCACCGTTTACCGTTCAGTTTGACAATCTTACAAACGGTGCGGTAAGTTATCACTGGGAGTTTGGTGACGGAACCGTATCAACCGACGAAGAACCTACACACACTTATGTGAATGTGTATTCAAATCCTGTAACTTATGATGTTTCTCTTGTAGTAACAAGCGGTTATGGTTGTGTAGATACGGCAACTACTCTTATTACCGTTTATCCTTCTCCGGATGCGCAATTTTCTGTATCACCAACGGTAATGACAATGCCAAATTCAACCGTTCATATAAATAATTTGACTGAAGGTGCAAATTGGAATTGTTTGTGGGTATGGGGCAACGGCGATTCGTCAACGGTTTGCCAGCCCGGAGATTATACTTACGGCAGTGCAGGTAATTATACCATAATGCTGGTTGTTTCCAACGAACATTGTTCGGATACCGCCGTGCAGGTTATAACTATCAACCCTACTGCACCGGATGCTTCTTTCGACCTTGATACTAATGAAGGGTGTGTGCCTTTGACTGTTAATTTTACGAATACAAGCACGGGAGGCAACCAATATTATTGGAATTTCGGTGACGGATATTCTTCAAACGAAGAAAACCCGCAACATCTTTACGGAGAGAGCGGGGTATTTAATGTGCAACTTGTGGTAACTGGAGATGGAGGAACGGACAGTTATGAAAGTATGGTTACTGTTCATCCTTCGCCAACGGCATTTTTTAAGGTTGTGCCAACCCAAGTAAGTGTGCCGGGTGAACAAATTAAGTGCTATAACCAGAGCGAAGGGGCAACTTCTTTCCTTTGGGATTTTGGCGACAGCGTAACATCAACTTTGGAAAATCCGACTCACGAATATACTTCTCCGGGAACATATACGGTTTCGCTTACTGTGTGGAACGAATACGGATGTACGGATAAATATGTGCAAAATGATGCGGTAATTGCCGTAAGTGCAGGAGAAATAATTTTCCCGAATGCATTTACGCCCAATCCTTCCGGTCCGAATGGCGGTTATTATGACCCGAATGATTTTTCCAATGATGTATTTCACCCTGTGTTTAAGGGTGTTGTAGAATACGAATTGCAGATTTTTAACCGTTGGGGCGAATTGATTTTTGTAAGTAAAGACCCGAATATAGGATGGGACGGATATTATCGCGGTAAGTTATGTAAACAAGATGTGTATGTGTGGAAAGTAAAGGCAAAATTTTCGAACGGGGAAGTTATTGAAAAGGTTGGTGATGTGACATTGTTGAGATGAGTTTTGTAATTGTTAGTTGTAAATTATTAGTTGTTATAAATTGTAAGGATATCGGATTAATGATTGTTTATTGATTTGTTTTCCGGTATTCTTTGTCTAAAAGATAAACTATGAAAAAGATAATCTTTATATTACCGCTTGTGTTTGTGCTGTTTACGGCAAATGGACAAGATGCCGCCAAAATGAAAAAACAGGCAGACGAACAATTTTCTTACGAAAATTATCATTTGTGCTTGCCGCTGTATTATGCATTGGTGAAAACTGACAGTTTGAATAAAGAAATAAACTTCAAACTAGGGGTTTCAATTTTTAATGTATCAAGAAATAAGACCGATGCGATAAAATATTTTGAAAGGTCGTTGCCTGATTATTCCGATGCATATTATTATCTTGGTATTTTGTACAGGCGGCAAGGTGAATTGAACAAGTCGGAAGAGGCTTTGGTGAAGTATAAAAATGTAATAAAAGGAAAAAGTTTTGATTACAATCTGGTTGATTACCAACTGAAAAGGACACAAACCGCAAGGGAAATGTTGAAAGAAGGGAGCAACACAAAAGTGGTTTTGTTGGATACGAATGTAAACAGTAAATATCCCGATTATGCACCTTTTATTATTCCTATTGAAGGAACATTGTATTTTACATCCAGAAGACCGGGCAGTAGCGGTAACAATAAAGATCCGTTAGGGCTTTATTACGAAGATATTTATAAATGCAACTACAAAGATAAGCATTTTGAACGCGCAATAAACATAGGCCCGCCCGTAAATACCAAATATCACGATGCTTGTGTGGGTTTTTCAAAAGACGGAAAGACAATGTACATTTACCGTAACGAAGCATATACCGGCGGAGATATTTATTATTCCGAAAAAGTTGATGCAAATATGTGGAGTGTGCCTGTTAAATTTTCAGACAGGCTAAACCGCGAAGGTTCGGTAGAATCTTCTATGACCATAACGCAAGATGGTAATATCATTTAT
>JALWKH010000249.1:0-2110 GCA_026996635.1 Bacteroidales bacterium
ATACCATTGTGTACCTGTAGTTACACCGGGATTAATATCTTTTATCCCCAATCTTTCTAATGTTTCTTTAATTCCGAAACCTTCTAATACGTTTCCCATAGTTCTTATGTTTTTTATAAATTTTCACTTCAAAGGTATATTTTTTTGTTCAAATAATGCGAAAAATTTTAATCTTTGTTTCTGGCAATCATTTTTGCATAATAATCACACAATTTATTTTCGGGATTGCTGTCGGAATGCCCTTTTATCCATTTGAATTGAATAATTTTTCCTTCGGTGAGCTCAAGAAAATATTTCCACAAATCAATATGCTTGGCTTTTGTACCGTTTGCAGTAGTCCAATCGTTTACAAGCCAATAGAATATCCATTCGGTAATACCTTTTTTTACATAACGGCTGTCCGTGTGCAACCTGACAATGTTATTCTTGCGGGTTAGTTCCAATGCTTTGATTGCGGCAATAAGTTCCATCCTGTTGCTGTTTCCGGCATCTTCATACTTTTCTGCGTAAATTACTCCTTCCTTATCACTTTCGTTATCCTTTATGATTATCGCTATTGCACCTTTACCCGTACTTTCTAAAAACGATCCGTCAACAAACAAATATTTCTCGGGCTTTATATCATCATTTACATAGCATTTTATATCGTCGGAAGTGTGGTCAAAAGTGATAATTTTCTTGTTGTTGTTAAAATCAAGCATATTTTTGTTTTCCCAGATAACAAAATTCAGGGTAAACCCGGGGTAAAAAGTTTCTATTTGCTTATTATGCAATATTTTACGAAATTGGTATTCGTGCAGCCTCAAAAAATTGGTAAGGCTGTTTTCATCCAGAAAAACAAGAATTTTCCGTTCGGGGTCAAAAATAACACGGGAAGTTTTACCTGACTTTTTTATTTCAATCAAATAACCCTCTTCCCTTTTTTCCGTAATTTGCAAAAAAAGGCTGTGGAGTTTTATATTATCACTTGTTCCGTTTCCAGCCATACGCCGTAAGCATCTTTTACTTTGTGTCTTATGAAGTCTATCAGTTGCAAAATATCTTTTCCCGTTGCATTATTATAATTAATGATGAAACCGGCGTGCTTTTCCGAAATTTTTGCCCCACCGACTGAATAACCTTTCAATCCCAAGTCCTGAACCATCTTGCCGACATAATACCCTTTGGGACGCTTAAACACACTGCCTGCACTCGGATAATCCAAAGGTTGCTTGGCTGCCCTCTCGTCATAAATGCTTTTCATTTTTGCCCAAACCTCATCTTTATTCCCTTCATTCAATTGCAATTCCGCTTCCAATATCACACAATTCAACTCTTGAAAAATGCTGTGCCTGTAAGAAAAACCTATATCACGGTTTTCAATCTCCTTGATTTTAAGTTCATCAATATCAAAATACTTCACTTTTTTTACAATCTGCGAGGTTTCAAACTCATTTGCACCTGCATTCATATACACGGCACCACCAAGTGACGAAGGAATGCCGTAAAAATATTCCACCCCGCTCAAGCCTTTCTCCATAGCTTTAAGCGACAACTGTTTCATATCCGCACCTGACTGCACAACTACCCTTTTCCCGTCAAAATCAAAAGCCCCCAAAGGATCCCTCAATATCACAAAGACATAATCATCACCGTAATAATCGTCTTTCAGAATAATATTGTTCCCCCTGCCAAGCACAACAATCCATTTCCCAGTGTAATCTTTAAAAATCTTCTCTATATCATTCTCATTTTCAGGATAAAAAATATTTTCCGCCCTTGCTTTCAGTTCGTATGAGTTGGGTATCAGTCCGTTTTTGTCTTTAATCATATCTTCACCACGATTTTATTTTGTAAAAGTATAAAAATTATTGAAACACTGTAATATTCCACCTACATATGGAAAAATGTTTTAAATTTGTAAAAAACAACAAACACCTGAATTATGTCAAAATTTATTCTATCATTGTTTTTTCTAACTGTTCTTTTATCAAGCGGTTGCCAAAAGCACTACTCTCTTTTTCATTCAAAATCAAAGTGGCTAAAAGATTTTTTTGCGGAAATCGAATCTGATAAATACGCTGACATTTATGCTATTTCTTATTGGCACGAAGACTTCGGCAACACTTAT
>JALWKH010000249.1:2120-3671 GCA_026996635.1 Bacteroidales bacterium
CACTTATCTTACAATAAATTCGTCCAAGCGGTCACTGAAAACATACAGGAAACTTGTTGACAATGATATTTTTATCACAACTTGTTCATTTGATGAAAACAATAAATTAAAGCCTGTCAAAAACAAAAAATACTTATCTGCATTCCCGTATTTCGGGCACACGGAAGATGAAGTTACTGCACAGAAAATCAGGGATTACGAATCGTTAGCACAAAAAGAAATAGCTTGGGCATACTTTTCGAATAATTGGTTGGACTCGCTGGTTTTTCCTGCACAATCCGTTCAAATTATTGCATCGGAAGGGAAAACACCTTTTATCAGGTTGATGTTCAGAAGTGTATTTGAAGAAAACCAACCCGACCCGAAATACAAAGTACCCGATATACTGGGCGGAAAATATGACTCGGCAATAGTTGCGTGGGCAAAGGAGGCAAGGGATTGCGGCGTAAACTTGCTTGCCGAGTTCGGCACCGAAGTAAATGGCGTATGGTTTTCGTGGAACGGATCATATTACGGCGGCGGAACAACAACAGGTTACGGAGACCCTGATTACCCGGACGGTCCGGAGATTTTCAGAGATGCTTACAGACACATTATAGATTTGTGCGATTCTGTCGGAGCAGACAATATTACTTGGTTTTACCATTTTGATGTAAACAGCGATCCTGACGATTGGTGGAATCAACCTTCTTATTATTACCCGGGAGATGATTATATTGATTGGGTCGGTGTAAGCACATACGGACCATTCCAACGTGGCGACGAGTATGTTAAGCCGAAAGATTTGCTGGAAAAAGCATACAACGAATTAAAATCTGTCTCTACAAACAAACCTTATGCAATTCTTGAGTTCGGAATCACGGAATTATGATTTTAATATTGCAATAAAGTTATGCATTACACGAAAAATTAGTACATGAGTTTTTCTGTAGTGGCCACGGCCGTGTGTTACTATTGCATCATTTAAACAAACCCGGCTTCTGCCATAAAAAAAAAGCCCTCGCAATTGAGGGCTTTTTTATTCAGTTTATTCGAATGCTAATTACTTTTTGCTTTCGAATTTATTTTTGATATATTTCAAAATACCACCGGCTTTGATGATTTCAACTTGCCTTTCGTTTAAACCATGCTTAACAGGGATTTCAATGTCTTTACCCTTAACTTTTACGGTTAAAATGTTATCATCACCTGCGGCAAAGTTTGATGTGTCAATAATTACATCTTCACCTTGTGCTATCTTATCGTAATCATCAGGATTTACGAATACCAATGGTAAAATACCGAAGTTCACAAGGTTTGCATGGTGGATTCTTGAGAACGATTTAACAATCACAGCTTTAATTCCGAGGTACATCGGAGCTATGGCTGCGTGTTCTCTTGAAGAACCTTGTCCGTAGTTTTCGCCACCTACAATCACACCACCGCCTTTTTCTTCTTTAGCTTTCAATGCCCTGTCTGCAAAAGTTTCGTCGATAATGCTGTAAACGAATTTAGAAATAGCAGGTATGTTTGACCTGAGCGGAAGAACTTTTGCACCTGCAGGCATAATAT
>JALWKH010000250.1 GCA_026996635.1 Bacteroidales bacterium
GTAAACCTTAACTTGTGACTCGCTTAAAGATGTTATTTCGCCTATCTCGGCATAGCTGTAGCCTTCTATGTCACGCATCAGCAAAACGGTTTTTTGAATCTCGGGCAATTGTGCCAAAGCCTTGTCTAACAGAGATCTCATATCAAAATTTTCGTTTGTTTCGGTTGTGTACTCCCTGTGTTTTATTTCCGTTTCGAATTGCCACCGCACTTTTAGTTTTCTTTTTGCGTCTATGCATAAATTGTATGCCGTTTTGTACAGAAAACTTTTTGCTTTTTCTTCCTGCACACTTTCTAAATTTAACCACAAGCGTTCATAAGCATCTTGCACAATGTCTTTTGCTTCATCTTCATTTCCCGTCATCTTAATACAGAAAGCATAAAGTTTGTTGCTGTATTGTTTTACGGCTTTATTGTATTGTTTCCTGTTCACTTGCGGTTTCCTTTCTCTTTTGCTAAAACGGTTTAATGTTAAAAAAGTTACAGATGATTAAAATTTTTCTTGAAAATAGTTATTAATTTATAAACTTGCTTGATTTTCAGTCCTGACGATTTAGAAAAACATTGTTGGGCTAAAGCACCATATTTATGCCGTACTTTTATTTCCTCCGCCATAAATAACAGGGCTATTCATACCGGTTTTTAATAATGTTTTGTGAAAAGCTAGCGGTAATTTTAAGAATAATAATAATGATGTTCGGCAATAAAAAACCGAATAATCTTCAGCCTGTTTATCATTTATTCAAAATTACCTTATTTTATGTTTAGCGCTGCCTTTAATTTCGAGTGAAAAAACATCCTCAACATTTGGTTTGAACTTTCGGTTGATATGAATTTTATCTTTTCGGTAAGAAAAATAATTAGTTATTCTATGCATTTTATTGCCTAATTTGGGTTTATACTAATACCAAATGCTATATAACAGGTGTTTATTTATTCCCCCTACTTGTGAATTTTGGGAATTATTTTGTTACATTTGCAGTATATTATAATTTAAACAAAATGGGAACAAGAAAGAAAAAACTTTCAAAAAAAAGGATAGAAGAAAAAATCAGGGATCTTTACCATAAAAATCCCAATCTTAAAGCAAATTACAAGCAAATATCAAAACAACTAAACATAAATACCCACGCCGACAGGAAGAAAGTTATTGAGATACTCGAAGAGTTAAAGCATAAAGATTTTCTGGAAGAAATAAAAAGAGGACAGTATTCGCTTAAAAATAAAGTCGGATACCTTGAAGGCACAATTGAGCTTACACATTCGGGGTATGCGTATTTTTACAGTGATGATTTCGATGAACCGATTTTTATTGCACCCAAGCATTTGAATTTTGCTTTGGACGGCGACAGGGTAATGATTTACTTATTTCCGCTGAGAAAGGATAAACAGCCCGAAGGTGAGGTGGTTGAAATACTTGAAAGGGCTAACAAAAAGATTGTCGGTACGCTTGAAATTACCAAGGGTTTCGGTTTTGTGATACCGAGCAAAAAGCACTTGCCTTTTGATATTTTTATTCCCGCATCGGAGATACCAAAAGGCATAAAAGGTCCACAGAAAGTAATTGCCGAAATTGTAGAATGGCATGAGCACCTTAAAAACCCGATTGGACGCATTGTTAAGGTGTTGGGACCTGTGGGCGATAATGATGCCGAAATTCACGCCATTCTCGAAGAGTTTGAATTACCTTACGAGTTTCCGAAAGCTGTAGAAAAAGAAGCTGCGAAGTTGGACGGCAGAGTGCATCCTGCCGAAATCAAACGAAGACTCGATTATAGAAAAATACTCACTTTTACCATTGACCCGTTTGATGCAAAAGATTTTGACGATGCCATATCATTCCGTGATCTTGAAAACGGAAATTACGAAATAGGCGTTCATATTGCCGATGTTACGCATTATGTGAGACCAGGTACAATATTGGATGATGAGGCGTTTATGCGTGGCACATCGGTTTATTTGGTGGACAGGGTAGTGCCTATGTTTCCCGAAAAGTTGTCGAATTTTGTTTGTTCGCTCAGACCAAACGAAGAAAAACTGACTTTTTCGGTTATTTTCGAGTTTGACAAAAAAAGTTTGGAACTCAAAAAGCATAAATTTGCAAAAACCGTAATTAAATCTGACAGAAGGTTTAATTATGAAGAAGTTCAAGAAATAATTGAAACGGGTAAAGGTGATTTTGCCGAAGAAATTCTAAAAGTTCATTCAGTAACCAAAAAATTGAGGGAAGAAAGATTTGCAAACGGTGCTTTATCTTTTGAAAACGATGAAGTGAAGTTTATTCTTGATGATGAAGGCAATCCTACGGGAGTTTATTTTAAGGAATCAAAAGACTCCAACCACCTTATCGAAGAATTGATGTTGCTTGCCAACAAAAAAGTTGCCGAAAGGTTTACTGCTTATGCACGCCACCACCGCAAGGCAGGCTTTGTTTACAGGGTGCACGATAAGCCGAATCCCGAAAAACTGAAAACTTTTGCAAATTTTGTCAAATCGATGGGTTTTAAGATTTTGATGAAAAGCCGCAAAACCATTACTTCATCGTTAAACAATTTGCTTGAAACCGTTAAAGGTACGCCTTTGGAAGATATTATAAGCACGCTTACGGTTCGCACTATGGCAAAAGCTGTTTATTCTACAAAAAACATCGGGCACTACGGACTGGCATTTAAGGATTATACACACTTTACTTCGCCTATCAGGCGGTATCCCGATATGATGGTGCACAGGTTGCTTGAATTGCTGATAAACGACAAGCCTGTAAAAAACGATAAAGAGGAATTGGAAAAACAACTTATTTATCTTTCTAAACGTGAGCAAGTTGCAGAAGATGCCGAAAGGACATCAATAAAATATATGCAAGTGGAATTCCTGCAAGATAAAATCGGACAAGTGTTTGACGGAATTATCTCGGGTGTTCACGAAATCGGCTTGTTTGTGGAACTTATTGATACTAAAGCAGAAGGTTTGGTGCATATCCGTTCCATTCCTAACGATTTTTATGTGTATGACGATAAAAATTACAGGCTTGTAGGGGTCAGGTATAAAAAAGTTTACCAACTCGGCGACAAGGTTAAGGTAAGATTGGTTAAAACTAACTTGCTGAAAAAACAAATTGATTTGGTGTTGGTTGAAGAAGAAACAGAAGGTCACGATGCAAAAAGCAAAAATTCTAAAAAGCAAAGAGGCAAAAAGAGTTCTGGACGATCTCACAAAAAGAGGTAAACGGTATTTTTTTATTGTTGATTTTACGGGAACGGAGTTTTTGATTTATGACTTGGATTTGCTTTTGCAAGAAGGCGAAAATGCTCCCGTGTGGTTTGATTTTGAGGGATTTACCAATGTTGATGTAAAGGAGTTTAACCGCCCTGAGATCCGTGAAATTAAACCTTATCCGTTTGACAAATACGAGGCTGCGTTTCAGAAGGTTATGCAGCACATAGATTACGGCAATACATATCTGTTAAATTTAACATTCCGTTCGCAGGTCTTTTTTGATGATAAAACTTCTCTTGAGGATATTTATGCCTGTTCACAAGCAAGGTTTAAAGTTTTGCAGAAAGACAAGTTTGTTTCGTTTTCGCCCGAACCTTTTGTTTTTATAGAGCCGGACGGAACAATATCAACCTACCCGATGAAAGGAACTGCCAATGCGTCATTACCCGGATCCA
>JALWKH010000251.1 GCA_026996635.1 Bacteroidales bacterium
GATTCTCAAAAAGTTCCCTGCTATGTTAATGTTAAAACCTGTTTCTGCAAGAGTGTTGTATTCAGGCATTTTTACAGCCGTTAAGTAAGCTGATATGAAAGAAACAGGCAGCGAAATTTCAAATGTACCACCTATCATCCATTGGTGGGATTGGTAGGGATTTGCAGATGCAAAAATCAAAGGATTGCTGAAAGAACCTGAAGCAGGGAAAATGTTTGAAAATGTGTAATCGGTGAAGGCAAAAGTGCCGTTAGGTCTGAAGTTTAGCAAAGCATTGTTGGTATTGTTGTATAAAAACATTCCCGCAAAGTAAGAGAGGCTTACAAAGTGCTTGCGTTTGGAAATTATTTGCTTGTGGTAGCCGCTTGCGTAAAGTTTGGAGTAATTATTGCCAGTTTCAAGGTAAATGTTGTCAACGGAAGGAGTAAGTGTTTTGAAACTCCTGTGGTACGCGTGCAAAATGTTGTAATAGGAATATTTGTCCGTGTTGTTTGTGATGTAGTATGAGAATAAATCCGTTGCCAGAATGTTATTGTCGGTTATCATCCAATATTGCCTGTTGAATTTGTATTTGTTTTTTAGTTTAAGTCCAGCGTAAAAATTACCTTTTACATAGTTTGTGCTTGGGTTAAACGGCATTCTGAACGAATTTCCGCTGATACCCGTAAAAAAGTAGTTTAGGATTCTTGAATTGTATGTAAACCAATACTTTGTAATCCTGCCGTAACCAGACATCAGTGTGCCTTTTGACAGATTTACAAACGGCATAAGAAGGAATTGCCATTTTTTGAAAATGACGGAAGTGTTGTAAAAGGCAGCACCTATAGACAAACCTTTGTCGTAAGAATAATAAGGAACAGGCAAGAAATAATTTACAAACGAATGTTCGTTGTCGGGAATTGAAAGCAAAAATTCAGGTTTAAGCGGATTTGCCCTTTTGAATAATTTGTGCGGATAGTATGAGTTGTTATTGGTTGCCGATTCAGAGAATTTGTTATCCAAATAATACCTTTTCACAGGAGATGATGGCAAATTGGGAAAGTCAAATGATACTCCGATTTTGGCTTTACTTTCGATTATTGTGTCCATAATTACATTCATCTTCAAGCCGTCTTGGTTTTCCTTGCCCGGATAGACAGGTGCTGCAAGGCTGCCTTTTTGCTTAATGTAAAATACATTCATGTCTTGTGTGCCGCTACCGGTTTGAACCTTTTCTTTTTTTACTTTTTTGAGTTTGTAATCTTGCACTCCGGGAGAGTTTAGCAATCCGTCAAAAAACCACGACAAATCCATTCCGGTAGATTCTTCAAATGCTTGCTTTATATCTTCAGGATACGGGTGCTTAAAAGCCATTTTTTCGAAAAGGTGATGCATTGCCTTATCATATTCTTCGTCGGATAGATATTCACGCAGGGAATAAAACAGATAAGCCGTTTTCATATAAACTTCGGTGCCGTAAGCCAAAGGTGAGAACTGTGTAGAACTGCTTGTAAGGGGAATTTGTGCACCGAAAGACGATAAAAAAACGGTGGAAAAGTAATATTGATAACCGTATGGTTTGTCTTTGTAGCGCTTGATGTTTTTCAAATAATTGCTTTTCAGACCTTTGTATGCAGTGTTCATATAGCGAAACTCGTTACTTGTGTTTATCCCTTCGTCCATAAAAGGATATTCCCGCTCGTTAAATCCGAGAATGCCGTAAAACCAATTGTGGCCTATTTCGTGGAAAATTACTTCATCGTAACTTATAGAATCTTCTGCCGGTGTCGTTTGTTTTTCAGGTGGATATGCGTAATCTATAATCGTAATTGTGGGATATTCCATTCCTCCTCCCGTTGTTCCGCCAAATACCACTTTGCAAGTGGAATAAGGATAGGTGTAATTCCATTTCGACAGATAATAAATGCTTCTTTTGGCACTTCTTACAAATGTGTTTTTCCAATAATCGTCGGATTCTTTTGTGTTAAAAGTCCAGAGTTCTACGGTGTGACCGTTATCTAGTTTTATTGTGTCGAATCTCGGAACAAATTGCTTTGAGATAAACCACGCAAAATCGTGTACACTGTCTTGGAAGAATTTAAGTGTTTTGTAACAGGTATCGCATTGGGACGGATAGGAAACTGTTTTGTTCATGTTGGCATCTTTTGCCATTTGGCGGTAAATTTTGTATTCTTTTTCTGTTTTTAAATCGCCTGTAGCTGCCACTATGTATGGTTCAGGCAATGATAGTGTTACCTCAAACTTACCGAATTCCGAATAAAATTCACCTTGGTCGAGATACGGGAAGTAATGCCAACCGTATTTGTCATAAACTGCGGGTTTGGGGTACCATTGGGTAAAAGAAACTACTGTGCTATTTTGTCCTTTCCACACTCCCATACGGGAAGTTTGAAATGGCATTTTTACTCTAAACGGTGTGGTAATTTCTATTGATTTTCCGGGCAATAAAGGTTTGTCAAGGATAAGTTTTACGATTTCGCCGTCGGGAATAACATTTTCGGTTTTTACAGGTTTTCCGTTTACTTTGAAATTCAGGCTGTCGCAATATCCTCTTTCGCTGTCCGGCATAAAATAAACTTTGAGATTATTTTGAGAAACTGTTTGTCGGACATATGGTGTATTACGGTTTTTATACGCATTTGCCCAAATGTGAAAATATATTTCTTTTAGCGTATCGGGAGAGTTATTGGTATATTTAATTTTTTCAAAAGCACTTAATATCTGTTTTGCGGGAGTGTATTTGGCTGTGATATTGTATGATACATATTGTTGGAAATAAGGCTTATTTTGTTGGGAAAAACCGCTACTTGCAAGTAGGAAAATGATTATTACCGGAATAAGTGTTTTTTTCATTGTGGTATGAAATTTATAAACAACGCAAATGTAACAAAAATAACTTTGTCGTTTGAAGTAAATATAAATTGAAACGAAGTATAACTTTTTTAGACACTAGAGGTAATATTTAAATTTTGGCAAATTTTCAATAGAAAACAATTTTCCCGGTATATCTTTTATTGCCATTGGTTAAGACAATGTTATATAAGCCTTTAAAGTTTTTATTTTTTAAGATTAACTTGTCATAAGGTTTGTATATATGAGATTGCTGAACTAATTTCCCTGCACTGTCATAAATTAAAAGAGTTAAAGAGACTTCTTCTTTGAAATCATCCGGTATTTCAATTTTAAAAGAATTTGTTGCAGGATTTGGATAAATGTTCAAGTTATTAGTTTGGTACAACCAAGTATCGCCTCCATTTGTCGTTTTTAGAACAGTCAGCCCCGAGAAAATAAACCCGACCAAAGAATTATCTAAGAAGTAAATTTTTGTTAATGAAGATTTAATCGGACAATATTGAGTATGCCACGTGGACCCGTAATAAATAGTTTTAAGAATTAGTCCTGAATTTCCCACTATATAACCTGAGTTATTTGTAATAAAAAATACTGAATTCAGCTTTGTGTTAAATCCTGTATGTCTTACCTGCCAAGTATCACCCAAATCATTAGTATATAAAACAATACCCGAATCACCGGTAACATATCCGGCATAAGGAGAAGGAAAGTGTATATCACTGAAATTTTGATTTGTATCCTGATAAACAATATTATAACCTGTTGATGGAGTATATTTTACAATTAAAATGTTTTTGTTTGATGAAAATGATG
>JALWKH010000252.1 GCA_026996635.1 Bacteroidales bacterium
ACATAATACATCAGAGTTACATTCTTGCAGGTATCTTCTTTTTTTATTTAATAAATTTATTTTCCTAACAAAAAAACATCATGAATATCAATCAAAACCGAAAACCAAAAACATTATAATTCCGATAAGTAAAGTTGAGAAAAAAACTGTTTGGGAAATAAGTTTTCTTTTCTTAAGAATTTTTACGGTGTGCTCACTTACATAATACCTTACTTCATCCAAAAACAATTCAAAAGATTCTTCATTCTTAGGCACAAATGATATTGAACCGGGGTCTATCGACAGTGCTTCGTTGATAAGAGTTTTGTCGTCTTGTTGGGTAGTCAGAATAACCTTAATATGCGGATTTATTTTCTTAATTTTCTTTATCAATTCAACACCGTTCATCTGCTTATCAACTTTGCTCAAAAAATTGTAATCGGTTATGGCTATTTGAAAAATTGATTTGGAAAAATTATTCTTCTTAAGATAATCCAAAAACTCTTCGCCGCTGCTGAAAGTCAACACTTTGAAACGAGACATATTGCGGAATTTGGTTTCCATTATCCGCAAAAAAAGCTGGTCATCGTCAATTATGTATATTATTGTCTTATTTTCAATACTTTTCATAAATTATCTGTCTTTAGTTTCAATCAAATCCAAGTAATAATAATCAGTAAGTTTAGCATCGTTGTAATCGGTATTTTTAATTTTTCTGCCTGTTTTTGTAACGGACTTTGCCAAATTATTTTTCGGCTTTATCTCGAAAATGTACACTTTACCCGGCTTAATTTTCACTTTTTTTATTATATCAGCCACCGTATCATTGTCAAAAGTTATCCTAAAAGCATATTTGCCCGGATCTATTTCAAACTTTAATTCGTTATCAAACCCTTCTGAATACTCTTTATTACCGATATACATTTCAAAATCATCGTACTTTGTTGTAATGTTTACTTCGGACTTTTGTGAAAATCCGCCGAAATACACAGCAGAAAAAATCAAAAGCAATATTATCTTTTTCATATCTAACGGTTTTTAACTCACTACAAATTTACAATAAAATATGCTTAAACAATAAAACAGGCACACGAAAGTGCAGGCTTGTTTCGTTTGTATTATTTTTGTAAGTAACTTTGCATAACAATAATTTAACAATGAATTCTTTCCGTTCGGAATACTTGGAAAAAGCAGTAGAAGAATTATCAAAACTACCCGGCATTGGCAAAAAAACCGCATTACGCCTGATTTTACACCTTATAAAGCAGAACGAACAATACGCATTGTCTCTATCAAAAGCCATTGAAGATGTAAGGCTCAAAACACACCGTTGCAAGATTTGCCATAACATTTCTGATAACGAAATTTGCAGTATTTGTGCAGACAGTAACAGAAACCACAAACAAATTTGCATTGTAGAAGACATCAGCAGCCTTATCTCAATTGAAAACACAGGGAAGTACAAAGGAGTGTATCACGTTTTGGAAGGTAAAATATCTCCGATGGAAAACATCGGTCCCGAAAAACTTACTCTAAATTCTCTTTTGCAACGAATCGAAAACGACAATCCGGAAGAAATAATTTTTGCTCTCGGCACTACCCTTGAAGCTGATGTAACAACAATGTTTATTTACGATATGTTGAAAGGATATGATAATTTGAAAATTTCCACTATAGCCCGTGGCGTATCTTTTGGTGACGACCTGGAAGACACGGATGTTATTACACTCGGCAAATCAATAGAACTCAGAACGGAATTTGAACCTGAAGTATCGGAATAGAGAATGAAACTCTCGGTAATCATAGTAAACTACAATGTAAGGCACTTTTTAAGACAGTGCTTGACTTCCGTAATCAAAGCATCAAAGAACATCGAAACGGAAATTTTTGTGGTGGACAACAACTCCGCCGACGGATCGGTGGAAATGGTAAAAAAAGAATTCCCGTCTGTCAAAATTATAGCAAACAAAGAAAATGTAGGATTTTCCAAAGCCAACAATCAAGCCATAAAGCAAGCAAAAGGCGAATACATTTTACTGCTTAACCCCGACACATTTGTAGAAGAAAACACATTTGCTCTTACGATTGACTATATGGACAAGCACCCTGAAGTAGGCGGATTGGGAGTAAAAATGATAAACGGAAACGGTGATTTTTTGCCCGAGTCAAAACGCGGACTTCCTACTCCTATGGTGGCATTTTACAAACTCTCAGGACTTTCCCGGCTTTTTCCAAAGTCAAAGACCTTTAACAGGTATTATTTGGGACACTTGGACATAAATGAAATCAATGAGGTAGAGATACTTTCGGGTGCGTTTATGATGATGCGTAAATCGGTGTTGGATAAAATCGGTTTGCTGGACGAAACATTTTTTATGTATGGCGAAGACATTGACTTGTCTTACAGGATTATAAAAGCAGGCTACAAAAATGTTTATTTCCCGAAAACCAAAATTGTCCACTACAAAGGAGAAAGCACCAAAAGGGGCAGTCTAAACTACGTAGTCACTTTCTACAAAGCGATGAAAATTTTTGTGGACAAACACTACGCATCAAAAGGTAATGCCTTCTTTTTCAAAGCAATAATAAATTTTGCAATAGTTTTCAGGGCACTGTTTGCCATACTCAGCCGCTTTTTCAGAAAAATATTTTTGCCTGTTGCCGACTTTGCTTTGATTTACGGGGGATATTTATTTCTTTTGGTTCCATACTGGGAAAAGTTTTATTTGCAAAGCAATTATCCCGACACATATTTATATGTCATTTTACCCGTGTACTCAATTATCTGGATTTTTTCGCTTTTCCTTAGCGGATCGTATGATACACCTGTCAGTATAAAAGACACCGTAAAAGGAACATTTTTGGGATCTTTGTTAATATTGATTTTTTATTCTCTGCTCAGTGAAAGTTTAAGGTTCAGCCGTGCATTGATTCTGTTAGGCACTGTTTGGGTTCTTATTGTTACCATTCTTGTGAGAATACTGCTGTGGAAACTGAAAATTTCCGATTACAAAATAGCCGAATACATAAAAAAGCGTGTAGCGGTAGTCGGCAAAAAAGACGAATTTGAAAAAATAAAATCATTGCTGGAATCATTAAACCTTCCCGTGGACTTTCTGGGATTTATCAGCATAGACGAAAACAATACCGAGGTAAAAGAATATATAGGCAATATTTCCCGCATCAGCGAAATAATAAAGATGAATAAAATAAACGAAGTGATTTTTTCTGCAAAATCTTTGTCTTCCGAAGAAATTATCCGGCTTATGACCGAACTGTCAAACCTCGGAATAGAATTTAAGACTGCATCACCCGACGGATTATCGGTAATCGGCAGCAGCTCGGTAAATACAAACGGGGAAATTTATGTGGTTAGTTTCAATTCCATAAATTCCGCAAAAAACAAGCGGCTGAAACGCTTATTTGACATTGTTACTTCGTTTTTGATTTTGATTTTTTCGCCGGTATTTTTCTTGTTTCAAAAGGACAAAAAGAAATTTTTCAGCAACACATTTTCCGTTTTAACAGGTAAAAAGTCATGGGTAGGCTTTTATGTCAAAGAAAATAAAGATGTGGAATATGCTAAAATAAAGCCGGGAATTTTCACACCTATTGACAAAAAAATTCTAAAATCCCTGCCGGAAGACGCAGTAGAAAAAATTAACTTGAATTATGCTCAAAACTAC
>JALWKH010000253.1 GCA_026996635.1 Bacteroidales bacterium
GCCCTAATCCTACTGCAGCTCCGGTAATTTTCATATATTGTTTATCTTCATCTTTGTTGAATAATCCGTTTGAATAAACAGTATGATAAACCGACACCGTAAGTGAATTTGGCTTTTTCCCACCCAACCACGGCTCTACAAACGAAAAAGAATAACCTTGGTAATAAATTCCGTTAGATTGTGCCCGAATGGTCAACCTTTGTCCATCTCCCGAAGGTAGTGGTTTCCACCCGTCTTTTTTAAACATATTACGCAATGAAAAATTATTCAACGACAACCCCAATGTTCCGACAAACATCTGTGCCCCCCAACCGAGTGACATCTCAATTTGATCAGATAACTTTTCGGCTACCGTATATTCCAAATCAACTGTTCCCGTTGCGGGATCAGGTGTAGGATTTACATTTAATTTTTCGGGGTCAAAATAGCCCAGTGTGGCAAGCTCTCTCTGTGTTCTAATTATTTTAGAACGGTTATACATATCTCCCGGTAAAGATCGGATTTCCCTCAAAATCACATGATCGTGAGTTTTGGTATTTCCAACAACTGTCACCCTGTTTATTTTTGCTTTTTTCCCTTCATAAATTTGTATTTCCAAATCAATGGAATCCCCCTCTACCATTGTTTCTATAGGTGTAATTGAGCTGAACAAATATCCGTTATCCTGATACAATGAGAAAACCCCGTTGGGATTCATGTATAAATTTTCTTCTAACAATTTTTTGTTGTAAACATCTCCTTTCTTTATCCCCAATAACTGTGACAACAACTTCGAATTGTATTTGGTGTTACCTTTCCAAGTTATATTTCTGAAATAATATTGATGGCCTTCATACACTGTTATATCAATATTTATCAATTTATCAGACACCCGGTAAACAGTATCTTTTACAATTCTGGCATCACGATATCCTTTTTCATTATATTTATCCACAACACTTTTTAGGTCTTCTTTGTAATCCTTTTCAATGAATTTGGATGATTTAAAAATCCGATAAAACTTTTTTACTTTAGTATTTTTCATTGCACGACGAAGCTGTTCGTCAGTAAAAACTGTATTGCCTTCAAAGTTTATGGAATTTATTTTTATTCTGTTGCCTTTATTTATCTTAAATGTAAGCAAAACATAATTATCATATTTAGGATCATCGGTTTTCACAACATCTACAGTCACATACAAAAAACCCTTGTCTATAAAATAATTTTTGATAATTCTTTTAGCGTTGTTTATAACATTCTCTGTAACCTGCTTACCTCTTGACAACTTAAGGTCTTCACGTAAATCATCTGCTTCACCCTTTTTGATTCCCTCAAAAGAAAAAGCCGAAAGTCTTTGTCTTTCTTTAAGTTGTATCTCGAGAAAAATAACTTTTCCGACTTGACGGCTAACCACAATTTTAACATCGGAGAATAAGCCTTGTTTCCATAACTTTTCTACAGCTTTGGCAAATTTTTCTCCCGGCACCATAACCTTTTCTCCCACAGACAACCCGGTAAGATTGATAATAATATCGGGGTCCAAATGTTTCGCCCCTTTTACCTCAATACCACCTATTTCATATTCAACAGGATATGTATAGTCAACCTCAAATTGATTTAGATTTACTACTTGTGCTTTTACACCGAAAACAATAAAAAACCAAATTAAAAAAAATACTCTTTTCTCTTTCATTACTTCTCTTGTTTCAACTGTTCACTTATTTTTCCGAATCTTCTTTCTCTTTTTTGATAATCTAAGATTGCCTCATAAAAATCCGCCTCTTTGAATTCCGGCCAAAATTTATCTGTAAAATATAACTCTGTATATGCCAATTGCCATAATAAAAAATTGCTTATACGCTTTTCTCCACTTGTTCTAATCATTAATTCCGGATCCGGTATTCCTGCAGTAGTCAAATGCGAAGCAACCATTTTATCGTCAATATCATCCACATAAATCTCACCTTTTTTTACTCTTTCGGCTATTTTTTTCGTCATTTGAGTAATTTCCCACCTTGCCCCGTAATTTAAAGCTATAATTAAATAAAGGGTATCATTATTTTTTGTTTCCTCCAGAGCATTATCAACCTTATCTTTAACCTTTTCAGGCAAGCTGTCTGTATCCCCTATTACCAGCAACCTGATACCGTTACTTTTCAGCTCATCCAACTCACTTTCAATAGACCTTATAAGTAGTTCCATCAAAAAATCTACTTCTTCTTTCGGACGCCTCCAATTTTCTTTAGAAAAAGCATACAAGGTAAGATACTTTACTCCTGCGTTCACAGAAGCTCTTATTACTTCTTTTACACTTTTTGTCCCTTCCTGATGACCGTATATTCTCTCTTTACCGTTTTTCTTTGCCCACCTGCCGTTACCATCCATTATTATTGCTACATGAACGGGCACTTTTTCTTTATTACTTTTAATTTTATCCAAAATATCTTTCATACAACTTATTTTCCTACTGTTCGTAAACGTAACACCTTAATCCTTTTGCATAAATTCTCATAAGAAAATGTATTCCAAATAACGAATACCAATCTTTATTATTGTAAAAACCATATTGTCTATACAAATAAAATGAATTTGTTCTTTCGGGCACATCTTTAACACCTGTAACATTATCAAGTCCGTCCGTGAAAATCTTTCTGTAACCGAACTCAAAGCCTACTTCAAATTTTTTGCTCAATGATATTTTATACCCCAAACCAAATGGTATCACAAAATTGTAAGGCGGTTGCGACCAAGATGCAATAAGCAATCCTCCTCCTACATACATATACGGTGTATAATAATATTTTTTATCCCCGTAAATATATTTCTTGAAATTAAATTCTATTTGACCGGAGATTTCCGCAAACGGAGTAACAAAACTTGCCCTTCTGACTTGTTGAAACGAATTTTTGGAATCTTTATCAGAGGCACTCAGCCAGCCTAGCGTTAATCCACCTTTCAATGCATACCTTTTACTTAAAACATAACGCATGTGAGCACCATAAGTGAAATGCGTATGATAAAACGGTTTATCCCAATTAATCTCTCCTTGATAATATGCACCTCCAATGGATATACCAAACAACGCTTTAGTTTGAGCCTCTGATAAAATTACACTAAAAAGGCAAATAATGATAAAAACAAGTCGTTTGGACATATATTATTAGAATTTTGGCAAGCCGCTTCTTGCAGTCTTGAGCCTTTTTATAATATTAATTTCAAAAAAGGCATAATAATCATCACCTTTGGAAAATATATCGGAATGGTGATCAAGATAATCGGTAAATGTCTTTCTTCCTGCTATTTCCAGAGCCAACTTCCATTCTCTGTTTATAGCATATTTGAACCCTACCCCGAATGGAATATTAAACTGGATATGACTATAAGTTTTAGGCACCGAAAATCTACTAAAATTATTGAGATCTCCCGGCACCCACACGCCACCAGTGTTTACCCTTGGAGATATCCAAAACCCTCCTGCTCCAACAAAAAAATATGTATTTACATAAGCAAAACTAAAATTACGTCCTCCCCTAAAATAAATCAAAGCATATCTACGACCTAACCTTTCTTTAATTACGGAATACTCATATCTTACAGAAAAATCAAACAAAGGGCCTTTAACACTAACACCACGATTTGCCCTTGAAGGCTCAGTAGTCCAAGAATCATCAGC
>JALWKH010000254.1 GCA_026996635.1 Bacteroidales bacterium
AACAATAAATTTTGAACCAGGATTTGGATTTGGCGGTGGCCGAGGCAGAGGAAGAGGCTTTGGCCGTGGCAAAGGTTACGGTGACGGTCACGGTCACCACAGGCATCACGATGATGACGAACATTTGCACATGGGACCGACAGGTTATTGCATTTGCGTAAAATGCGGCGCCAGATACGAGCACATTCCCGGCACTCCTTGTAAAGAACGCAGATGTGAAAAATGTGGCACGGCACTTGTTCGGGAAGGTTCCGAACATCACAGGCTTATTTTGGAAAAACTGAAAAAGAAAGAACAAAAAGACAACAACGATGAATAATAAAAAGAGAATTATTGTATTTCCCGCTAACGGCACAATTTTAAGCGGTCAT
This sequence comes from Bacteroidales bacterium, assembly GCA_026996635.1. Lineage (GTDB taxonomy): Bacteria > Bacteroidota > Bacteroidia > Bacteroidales > JALTDM01 > JALTDM01. Next base: position 372 of record JALWKH010000254.1, read on the forward strand.
TTTGGCAGAGCTACACATTTTGTGGCATATCATATTGAAGACGGCAAAATTGTAAACAGGGAAATTCACGATGCACCCGAACACGAACACGGAACATTCCCGAACTTCATTGTTTACCTCGGGGCAACCGATGTCATAGCAGGCGGAATGGGACCATCTGCAATCAACTACTTGAATGAAGCGGGAGTTAATGTTTACCTTGGTGCCAAAGAAATAGATGTGTCATCACTGATTGAAGATTTCCTAAACGGAACATTGAAATTAAGTGAAAACCTTTGCGACCACGGAGAAGGAAACCACGACCACCATCATCATCATTAAAATTGTTGGGCTGTCTGAAAATCAGGCAGCCTCTTTTTTTATTGCGGATGACAACCAAAGCAAAACAAATGTAATAAGCCCGTTTACGATAAGCAATTCAAAACTTACCTTATAGCCGGGTATTGCTTTTTCGGCATACACCCCGATAAAATAAGTAAGCAAAGGCGAAACCAAAGCAACCACAGGCACCAGTTTATCATTCGGCTGAATTTTAGTGAACAATCCCAAAGCATACAATCCCAATAACGGGCCATAAGTGTAACCCGCAATTTTAAACAAACTGCTTATCACACTTCCATCTTTTATGGCAGCAAAAAACAATACAATGAAAATTATAACTGCCGAAATAAGCAAATGCGACAAAATTCTGACTTTCTTAAGTCCTTCTTCATCATACCTTTTGTCTGCCTCAAGTATATCAATGGTAAAAGATGTGGTAAGAGCCGTAATGGCTGAATCGGCACTTGAAAATGCTGCTGCAACCAAGCCGATGATAAACAAAACCAACAAAACAGGACTACCGTTTTGCATCAATACCGAAGGATACAAGTTATCGGAATCGGAAACACTTATGCCATTACTTTGTGCGTAAACAACAAGTAGAGCACCGAGAAGTAAAAAAATAAAATTCACAACAATCAGACTCCCTGACAATAAATAAACATTCTGCTTTGCCTCTTTCAGATTTCTGCAACTCAAATTCTTTTGCATCATATCTTGGTCTAGCCCCGTCATCACAATGGTAATAAAAGCCCCGCTTATAAATTGCTTCCAAAAATATTTGCCGTCTTTCCAATCATCAAAAAAGAACATTTTTGAATACCCGCTTTTTTCAATCATTTGTGTAAAATCGTGAAAACTCCACCCTGCATCTTTCAGCAATATGTAAAATGTTCCAACAACCGCAGCCAACATAAAAGTAGTTTGCAAAGTATCCGTCCACACTATGGTTTTTATTCCTCCGCGGTAAGTATAAATCCAGATTAGCAGAATTGTAACCGTTATAGTTACCCAAAACGGCACACCCAGGTCGTTCAATGCAATAAATTGCAACACATTGGCAACAACAAAAAGCCTCAATGATGCACCTATTAACCTTGAAATCAAGAAGTAAACAGACCCCGTTTTTTGACTCACCCGACCAAACCGCTTTTCAAGGTATGTGTAAATGGAAGTCAAATTCAACTTGTAATACACCGGCAGCAAAACATTGGCAATAGTGAAATATCCGAGCACATATCCCAACACCATTTGCATATATGCAAAACTGTTGGTCATAACCCAGCCCGGCACAGAAATAAAAGTAATTCCCGACAGAGAAGCACCTATCATTCCGTAAGAAACAAGCAACCAAGAAGATTTACGGCTTCCGATGAAAAAATCGCTGTTGGTAGCTTTGCGTGAAGTAAAATACGAAACTGCCAGCAGGAAAACAAAATACAGAAAAACTACCGACAAAATTATCAAAGAAGACATCAAGCATAAATTTTATACGCCGAAAAACAATTCAGCTTCTTTCAGCTTTTCAAAAAAATAATCTACTTCCTCACGGGTATTATACATTGCAATTGAGAGTCTTGCAGTACCCGGCACACCGAAAAAGTCCATAGCAGGTTGTGCACAATGATTACCTGTTCTTATCGCAATGCCCCACTTATCCAAAAAGAACCCCAAATCACCCGAAGGTATAGACTTATGCACAAATGACAAAACCGAAATTTTACCTGTTTCAGGTCCTATTATCAGCAAATTAGTGTTTTCTTCCGCTTTTTGCAATGCGTAATCGTACAGCGATTTTTCATAAGATGCTATTTCCTCTATCCCAACTTCATTTACAAAATCTATTGCGGCACCTAAACCTATTGCACCCACATAATTAGGCGTTCCGGCTTCAAACTTAAACGGCAAACAGTTGTATGTTGTCCGTTCCATTGTAACCCTGTCAATCATTTCGCCACCACCCATAAACGGTGGCAACTTTTCCAACCACTCTTTTTTGCCATACAACACACCTATACCCGTAGGCCCGTAAATCTTATGCCCAGAAAATGCCAAAAAATCGCAATCCAACTCTTGCACATCAACCTTCATATGTTGAATACTCTGTGCCGCATCAATAAGCACGGGAATATTATGAGAATGAGCAATTTTCACAACTTTTTTTACATCATTAACCGATCCGGTGGAGTTTGCCACTTGAGCTATAGTTACCAATTTTGTTTTGGGAGTAATCAGCGATTCCAGTCTATCAATATCCAAAGCACCGTCTTTTGCCAAAGGTATGTATTTTAATTTAGCTTTTTTTCTTTCGCACAAAATTTGCCACGGCACTATGTTTGAATGATGTTCCAGTTCGGTGGTAATTACCTCATCACCTTCGCCGACAAAAGCCTCACCGAACGAATACGAAAGCAAATTTATTGAAGAAGTAGTGCCGTAAGTAAAGATTATCTCTTCGCGATGTTCGGCATTTATAAAATGTTGCACCTTAATCCTTGCTTGTTCAAATCTGTCTGTCAGCAAGTTGCTCAGATAATGTGCACCTCTGTGGATATTACTGTTTTGAAGGGAATAAATTTCATTTACGGTATCTATTACCTTTTGCGGCTTTTGGGTAGTTGCTGCATTGTCAAAGTAATAATAACTTTTACCGTCAATCTTTATTGACAGGATAGGGAATTGTTCCCTGATTTTATTTATGTCCATTATACCGGATTTAAATCACCGGTCTAAAAGTAATAAAATTTTTTCAACGGTTTCTTTCTTGACTTTTTTGGTAGAATTCTCTTTTTTGATTTCATCTAAATACTCATAAACATCGGGAAATTCACATTCCAATTTCTTTTCTTCCCATACAAACTTGGAAGATTCACAGTCAAAATTTTTCAAAACTGCAAAAACAACGAAAGAAGAATTTTCATCCATAGGCTTTAATTTTTTGTTTTATAACGCAATAAAGAATTGTTTTATTTTAGCCTTAGAATAATTTTTTCAAAAAAATTTCCGAAACAACCAAATCAATACATTTAATAAAGCACTCAACAAAAGAAATGATACTATAGGAAAATAAAATTTGAATCCGGGTTTTTCCACTTTAATATCACCCGGCAAATTACCGAACCATGAAAAAATATTACCGGAAAAATGAATAATCACACCCAGAACTAACAACACAATACCTGCAACAATCAAAACCTTTCCCATCCCTTTCATAATTTTTCATCTATCAAATCTTCAAACTTAGGTTTCTTTCTTTTAAAATCACCACGTTTAATTGCTTTGAATAACTCGTACCAAGCAAAGGGATTCAAAATAGAAATAGGTCTGATTTGTCCCCTATAATACATCGGATCAACTATTTGGGAATAAAAATAATTATGATATGAAGCGGAAGGACTTGGAATATCTAAAACTTCATCTTCATACTTCATTTGCAGCCGTGTCAACAAAATGTTTTTTTCGGCACGTTCTTTTTTTGTTTCGGGAGGGTTAGTAGTAAGAACAGCTTGCTTAAATTCCTCGTATGTTTTCCAGGGGAAAACAGTTACTTCTTTCAGATAAATAGTATCAACATCCAAAAACACATCTTTTTTCAAATCGGTTATATTTGATTCCGAAACAATAAAATATCGGGTTTTGTAACCTGCACGAGAAAAAATCAAAGTATCATTTTCCGCACACACAAAAGAAAAGTTCCCTCTTTTATCGGTTATTGTACCTTTGTGCCTGTTCATAATTATAATGTTAGTATATGGCAAGGGCACAGAATCCCTGTTCATAACAGTACCGTGCACCTTAATAAAATTCTGAGAAAACACCGGCTTTGCACTAAAAGACAAAAGAGGAATTATAAAAAATATCCTTAAAATTATTTTCATTTATTTCAATCGATTCTTAAAAAATTTTTCACATATAATTTTTTTGCTTTAATTTGTAAAAATTGTAAAGATTTTACGCAACTAATATAATATTTTTTAGTTTTATTTGATGAAAAAAACACTATAAAATGAAAAGATTCCTGCTTATTATACTATTCTTTTTGAATATATCTTTCCATGCATATTCCCAACTTACGGTAACAACGGGAAACTCTCCTTCATATTATGTGCAAAATGTACTTCTCGGTAGTGGTGTTTCCGTGTCAAATGTTACTTTTACGGGAACAAGTGATCAAATAGGAGAATTCAGCAACGGTAATTCCACAAATTTGGGGATTGATCATGGAATCGTTTTATCTTCAGGAAAAGTTACCGACATTCCACAAAATGCAGGGACAAATGCTTCTACAGGTTTGGGTGGTGCTGGCGATAACGATCTTAACTCCATATCAAATGCAACTACAAATGATGCCGCAGTATTAGAGTTTGATTTTTATACGGAAGCCAGCCATGTTCAATTTAATTATGTATTTGCTTCTGAAGAATATCCCGAATATGTAGGTGCAGGATATAATGATGCTTTTGGTTTTTTCTTAACAGGACCTAATCCTAACGGTGGAACTTACAATGCTGTAAATCTTGCTTTAATACCCGGCACATCAACACCTGTAACTATTGATAATGTAAATGCTAATTCAAACTCCCAATATTATATAGACAATCAAACCGGAAGCACCATTGTTTACGATGGCATGACAGTTGTATTAACTGCAGAAGCCGACATTGTCCCGTGCCAAACATATCACATAAAAATAGCAATTGCAGACGCAGGAGATGAAGTATATGATTCAGGTGTGTTTTTGGAAGCTCATAGTTTTACAGCTTCAGTTATTTGGCAAACCGGTGTCAGTGTCAACGGCTTCAATACTGCAGTAGAAAATTGTGTAGATGCCTATGTGACTTTTTATCGCGATAGTAACAGCAACAGCACAATAGATACATCTTTTGATGTAACTTACGCAGGAACAGCAACTTATGGAGTAGACTACGAACCATTACCAACAACAATTACCATACCTGCAGGACAAGATTCTGTAACATACTATATTCACCCATATGGTGACAACGAAACAGAAGGAACAGAATCATTGTATATAATTTATTCTAACGGTTGCGGTGTTCCTGATACGATTCCATTTGAAATACAAGATGCACCTAATATTGACGCTTCCTTTACCGCAGACTATCAGAGTGTCTGTGAGGGTTCAATAATTACATATACTTATACCGGAGGGAATGAAAATGATACAGGCATAACATATTTATGGGACTTTGGACCCAATGCAACAGTAGTGTCCGGAAGCGGATACGGACCTTATCAGGTAGAATACGATATCCCGGGTAATTACACAACACAATTAGTTGTAGCTGCATTTTGCGATAGTGATACCGTTAGTATGCCTATCACAGTAAACCCAATACCAACTTCAGATTTTCACACACAAGATGATACTGTTTGTTCTACCAACAGCACAACAATAACATACACAGGAACAGGTGATGCCGATGACACATATTATTGGGATTTCGGAAGTGGCTCGAATATTATCTCAGGATCAGGACAAGGACCATATCAGGTTAACTGGAATAACCTGGGAGATATAATTGTATCACTACAAGTTATCAGCTCTGAAGGTTGCGACGGAACACCTGTAGTTGACACTGTGCATGTAATTCCTTCGCCTTCACCTAGTGCAGGACCAGACGATGAAGTTTGCGGTTATACTTATCATTTACAAGGTAGTATTTCAAACTCTTCCAATACTGCCGAATGGTCTGTAGCTTCAGCTCCTTCAGGTGCTACGGCAAGTTTTTTACATAACGACGACCCAAATACATTCGTTACAGTAAGCACCGCCGGCACATATGAATTTGTATTACACGAAATTGATAATTCTCATAATTGTGACAATTATGACACTGTAAGCATAACATTTACAATGCCACCAACGGCACCATTTACAGTGGATACAATAAATTGTTACGGAGACAACACAACTGTTGAATACACAGGTGTTTCCGGCGATAATGCTGTTTTTCATTGGAATTTTTACGGCGGTCAAGCTTCAACTACCGATGGTCCAGGACCAATAACTGTAACTTGGGATAATCCCGGCGTACATACCATATCTCTATGGGTAGATAATAACGGTTGTTATTCCGACACAAACATTGTAACAATATATAATCCTTACCCTTTGCAATTAAACTTAACTGCCGTAGATCCAACGTGTAACGGTTCACATAACGGACAAATAGAATCATATGTAACGGGTGGTAGACAACCATATCATTATGAATGGAGTAACGGCAGTCAAAACAGTTCATTGTACAGTCTGAATGACGGAACTTTTATTCTGACAGTTACAGATGCCGGTGGATGTACTGCAATTGACACGGCTTCCGTTCACGAACCGGATCCTTTGGTTGTAAGTGTTCCGGAAACATTAAGAACCTGTAACCATGATTCCACAACAATTTATGCTGCTGTTACAGGAGGCAATTATCCTTACTCATACCACTGGAGCACAGGCGATACAACTTCTCTTGTAAATGTTTATGTAAGCGGTAATCAACAATATTGGGTTTATGTCACTGATGAAAACGGCTGCCAAAGTTCAAAATACTACATAAACATAATGATACCTGATACCTTAAGGATATTTGCAGAAGCAGAATCCGACAGCGTTTGTCCTGGAGAATCTGTTCCTATAAATTTCTCAATAACAGGAGGATTACCTCCATATAATGTTACCATGAATGGAAATAATGTAAATTCACAAATTGTAGTTTATCCGACATCATTAAATCACAACTACACTATTTCGGTAACAGACTTATGCGGAACAGAAGCATCCGATAATGTTTCAATAGGAGTTTATCAGGTACCCGCTTTGTCTTTTTCAGCAGATACTACAGAAGGTTGCGGACCTCTTACGGTTCATTTCAATAATAATACAGCTAATCCTAATTACACTGCATATTGGGTATTTGAGGACAGTACAAATATGTATGAAGGTGATCATATTACACACACATTTACAGAATCAGGCTTATACGATGTAACACTAATGGTAATAACTGACAATGGTTGTAAAACAAGTTTTACCAAACCCGATTTTATAGAAGTATATCCCGATCCTGTTGCTCATTTTTACACCATTCCGCAAACAGTTTATATTATTACACCACAAGTAGAATTTGTTAACCAGTCAGAAAATTATATATTTAACATATGGAGTTTTGGAGATGGTGACAGCAGCTTGGCAGTAAATCCTTCTCACGCCTACAGGGATACAGGCGAATATTTGGTTTCCCTTTATGTTGAAAGTGACAAAGGCTGTAAAGACACTACCACATACATACTTGTTGTAAATGATGTTTATACATTCTACGTACCAACAGCATTTACCCCTGACAACGACGGAATAAATGACCTTTTTAGAGTCTTTGGAAGGAATATAGATGAGAAAACTTATAACCTATTTATTTATGACCGCTGGGGTGAAGTAATTTGGCAAACGAACAAACTAGATGATGGTTGGGACGGAAAAGCAAAAGGTAATAAAAAAGTAAAACCCGGAGTTTACGTGTGGTATGCTTCATTTTACGACAAACTAGGTAAATATCACGAGGAAACCGGAAAGGTTACGGTTATATATTAAACCTAATTAATATAAAATTCAAAAAATATGAAAAAAATTACTTATATATTTCTCTTAATATTATTTTCGACACAAACCGTCTTCTCACAAGGAGTAGAAATTTGTAACAATGGAATAGATGACGATAATGACGGACTTATAGATTTAAATGACCCGGATTGCCATTGTGACGGCTTCACAACAACTGTTCCTTCAATGATTCCCAACCCGAGTTTTGAAGATTATACATGTTGCCCTGACGATTTTTCAGAATTATATTGTGCTGTTACTTGGATGCAAGCATCTGACGCCACTTCAGATTATTGGAATACTTGTAATGCTGCAGGGAATTCATACGCCGGCTTACCGCCACAACCTGCACCTGACGGAAACGGATATGTAGGTTTTATAAATATGAGCGGATGGCAAGAATATATTGGAGCTTGCTTATCAGAACCAATGGTAGCCGGCAACACATATATCCTAAATTTTTGGGTTGGACCATCCAATATGTCACCGGATTTTGATTTAACATTTTTCGGAGCAACTGATTGTAACAATTTACCTTTTGATGGAGACAATTGTCCTGTGGGGCAAGGAAGTTGGCAAGAATTAACCAGTATTCATGTACATTTTGATTCTCATGAATGGATAAACCTAACAGTTACATTTACACCCACTCAAGATATCTATGCACTTGTATTCGGTCCTCCATGTAACTCAAATTCCGACTATACCTATTATTATTTAGATAATCTTATTCTTAATGTTACCACAGCTTTTAGTTCAATTTCAATAGATGCAACAGGTCATTTATGCACTAATGACATGGTTCTTCATGCACATTCAGGTGTAGATGGTAATTGGCAGTGGTATTATAACGGTGTTGCAATAGTAGGACAAACAGATAGTATTTTAAATGTCTCTGCCCTAGGGTATGGCGAAGGTACATACCAAGCTAGAATTTCTAATTCAGAAGGATGTGATGTGGGAGAATACGAAGTATCTGTTTCATATCCCACAGTTTCCGTAACTTCAACTTCCGATGTGTCTTGTTATAACGGAAATGACGGCAGTATTGATATTTCGGTAACAGGAGGTACGGCACCATTCTCATACTCATGGACAGGTCCTAATGGATTCTCTTCAACTTCTGAAGACTTAACTAATATTTATGCAGGCGATTATGCCGTAACCGTTACTGATTCTAACGGCTGCACAACTTCAACCTCCGCAACCATAAACCAACCAACTCAACTCATTATTGATTCAGACTCTATTATACACGAACAATGTCCCGGATACGCTAACGGATCAATCGATATTACTCCAGCAGGAGGTACGGCTCCTTATTCTTTCTCATGGAGTAACGGACAAACAACTGAAGACATAAATAATTTAACTCAAGGAACATACTCTGTTACTGTTACAGACAACAACGGATGCTCTATTATTCAAAGTTATCAAGTTAATACTTTATATCCAACTCCCACTTCTGATTTTACTATCGACTCTGTATGGTGTTACCAAGATACTACAATTGTAAGATATGTAGGAAATGCTTCTCCAGGAGGTAATTATTATTGGACTTTCTCCAACGGAAATGTAATCTCGGGAAGTGCACAAGGACCATACCAAATAAACTGGCTTAGCCCGGGATTCTATAATGTCTCTTTATGGGTAGAAGAAAATGGTTGTGTGTCTGATACAACAACTGTAACTATACAAAACCCGCCTCAACTTAATGTAACTCTTTCTCCTCAAGACCTTCTATGTTTTCAAGACAATACCGGCGAAGTAACTTCTCTAGTCAGCGGGGGAATCCCTCAATATTCATACAGCTGGAGTACCGGTGCCTCTGACTCGGCAATTTCTAATCTTCCGGCAGGAAACTATTCATTAACTGTAACTGACTCAAGAGGATGTGAGGCTTCTGCTTCAACCGTAGTGAATGAACCCGAACAACTTATTGTTACAACTCCCGACTACATACAACATTGCAACGGATTGCCTCTATCAATAGAATCATCTGTAACAGGAGGTACATTACCATATACTTATGAATGGAGCGACGGAAGTACATACCCCACCCTAAACATTGAACCGACAATAGACATGACGGTTACAGTAACAGTTACGGATGCTAACGGATGTACGGCAACTTCTTCAACAACAATAGATGTTAATGACCCTGTACAATTTGATATATTTGTTAGCAGAGATAGCGTATGCAAAGGTGATAGAGTTATTCTTTCAGGTACAATTACAGGTGGTGTCGGATCTCCTTACAGCATTACAAACCAAAACGGAGACGTTGTCACTTTCCCTGTTATGCTTACTGTAAACCATGACACAACAATAATACTTACAGCAACAGATGCTTGCGGATCTCATGATGCAGATACGGCTGTGGTAAATATTTATCCTATGCCTTTCGTAATATTTGCTGCCGATACTATTGCAGGATGTCAACCTTTTACCGTGAATTTTAACATAACACAAGGTGCAGACCAAATACACGACCACATATGGAACTTCGGTGATAACGACAACATAAACCTGTCTCTCGGACCTAATCCATCTCACACTTATAATGACTACGGTGTTTATACCGTAACACTAATGTATACAACAAACAAAGGGTGTAAAGACACTGTTCAAATTGAAGATATGATAACGGTTTATAAAAAACCGAGAGCTGAATTTGTTAATGACCCGCAAGTTGGCACTGTTGTAAATCCGGTTATTGACTTTATTAACCAGTCAGAAGACAATGTGCTTAACTTCTGGAGTTTTGGAGACGGTGACAGTTCCATTCAAGTAAATCCCAGACATAAATACCCGAATGTAGCTAATACATATCAAGCAGTACTTATCGTTGAATCCGACAAAGGGTGTAAAGATACGACAATAGCTAACATAGAGATACAAGATGTGCCCGTATTTTATGCACCTACGGCATTTACTCCCGATAATGACGGGATAAATGAACTATTCTTTGTTATTGCCAGAAACATAGACCTGTCAAAAGAATTTTACTTAAGCGTTTACGACCGCTGGGGTGAACTTATCTGGGCTACTGATAAATACGACCCCGAGAATCCTTCCAGGTACGGTTGGGACGGTACTGTAAAAGGTGGCGGCAAACAAGCACCACCTGATGTGTATGTATGGAGATGCGTATATTATACTAAAGACGGTAACAGTCATGATAGAACCGGAAAAATTACTTTAATAAGATAAAAAAAATATAAATCTTATACTTCTCCATAATAACCGGTATTCACATTACTTGAAAAACAAAAATTTTTTTGTTATATATTTTTTTATTAAATTCACGCAACCTACAGATATTATTAAAGTTATTAATTAAAAAACTATAAATATGAAAAAGATATTTGTTTTGGGAGTAAGTATAATTTTATGGATATCTGCATACTCCCAATTAAAATGGTCAAGGACCGATTTAATAAAAAAAGTATTTATAAAAAACATAGGACAAGTAGAAAAAATAGCAAATAGAGACATTCTTTATACTACCATAAACAATTCAGAGGAAAAATTTTATGTTACAAACAAAGGACTTATAATTGAGGTAGATACTTTGGAACTAAATGGGTGGGTACCAACAAGGGAAGATCCCGGTGAAGATGAAGAAGATTTAAAGGATTTAGAACCTGTTAAATATTTTGTTTTCAGTGAATGGGAAAACATAAATCCCGATGTGAAAATTATACCATTAGATAAGAGTGAAGGATATTACACTTTCGGTAATGTCAGAGATAAAAAAGCCGATGGATTTAAAAAATTGCTTTTTAAAAATGCATATCCCAATATAGACATATTATACAGTTTACCACAAGACAGCGCAGGATATAAATATGAAATAATATTGCACCCGGGTGCAGATATAAGCGATCTAAAATTGAATTATTATGGAGATGTAAAAAAAATTAAAGTTAATAATTTAGGTAATGTTATTATCAGTACACCACTACATCCCATTATAGACCATGCACCTCAGGATTTGATAACCGAATCGGGTGACACATACCCCGTTTTTTTCAATTTAACAGGAAATAACTTAATTGAGTTTAAATCACAAATATCAAATTTAAATGAAAATGCCCAAATAGATCCATGGGTATCCGGTATTTCAGGCATGAATAATGTTTATGCTTTTGAAGTTGATTATGATTATGACGGTAATGTTTATGTTTATGTAGATCAGAGTTCAAATGATTATGTTCAAAAATATTCTCCAACAGGTTCTCTTTTGTGGACACATAGCGTAAATAGCATCAATACTTCTTATGAAGGGAATTTTATGGTTGACAGGAATCTGCAAAAAATATATATATCCGAAGGATTTAACTCCGGTGGTGCCAGAACCTACAGAATAAATTTCAACGGTAATCCGGACGGCTTTATATCTAATCAAAACGGCTCATTTAGAGAAATGTGGTGTTTGGTTTTTGACTGTAGCAGCAATAGGGTTATGGGATTTGGAGGCGGTACCAATTCAAATCTCAACGGAGGTCTTATAGACCCAAATACGGGAGCTGTTCAAACAGCAAACTTCACAGGATTAGGTAGTACTGATCAAGATATTGCACATGCTGTTACAGATCCTGCAGGAAATGTGTATTGCGTGTATGCATATGCAGGTGGTTATTGCGATCACTATTTACTTAAAGTTAATTCTTCAATGAACGGACATGATTGGATGGTTGTTCACAATGGCGTTTCGGGATTTGAAGAATGTAGCAATCACCCACCCGGTTATAGTTGTTGGGATGGATCCAATGCATTTAATGCCTTAGCAGCAAATGATGAATATTTATATTTGTATGATGGAGCCACAATTGCAGCTTATGATAAAACAAACGGCAGCCAACTTGCAACTATTTCAACAGGTATGTCAAGTAAACATCAAGGAGGTATTGCCGTTGATGATTGTAATACAATATATGTTGGCGGTAATAATGGTAATATTTTGGTTTATACTTTCGATGGCAGTACAATTTCAGGACCAATTGATAATATTTCTCTTAACTGGCCCGGTTCTTTTGTTTGGGATGTTATGTATGACAAAAATTACAACTTAATTTATGCTTCAGGTTATAATGGAATAGCTGTAATAAATGCGACACACAGCTATAATTGCAGTAGTGCTTCAAATTCGTTTGAGACCTCATATTTCTGCATTGGTAACCAAGTAAATGCCGTAACTACAGTAAACACAACATTACCGAATCCTGTAATAAATTACACATGGTCAGATCAAAACGGGAACATACTTCAACAACATCAAAACACTACTAACCTGTCTGATACCCTTTTCAATATGCAATTTGGGATGACTTATAGAATAAAAATACAAATAAACCCGCCTTGCGGCCCTATAAGTTTTGATTCAATAGTAGTGCCTGCTTCTATTTCCGATACAATTCTCACTACAATGGTAAATTGTTACGGTGAAAATTCCGGAGTTGCCACAGTTCAAATAACTGAAGGTATTGCACCATATACATTTCAATGGAGCAATAATGATAACGACTCAATAGCTGAAAATTTGACTGCCGGAACATATCATGTTACAATAAACGGAGGATGCGGATTGTCCACGACAGATAGCGTTACTATAACACAGCCTCCATTGCTGACAACTTCAATATCAAATATCGATACAGTATCCTGTTATGGCGACAGTAACGGCACGGCAACAGTAACGGCACAAGGTGGAGTTTCACCATATACATTTTTATGGGACGATGGAGAAACTACCCAAACAGCAACAAATCTCACATCACAATTACATTACGTAACCGTAACCGACAATCACGGGTGCACAGCTATTGACTCTGTATACATACCAACCCCACAACCTTTGCAAATTATCTTGGATTCAATAGTTGATGTCTCATGTTTTTCGTTTACAGACGGAGGCATTTATATCTCACCAAGCGGAGGCACACCTCCATATAACTTTAGTTGGAGCACGGGAGATAATTCGCAAAATCTTGAAAACATAGGAGCCGGAACATATTACTTAACACTTACGGATTATCATAATTGTCAGGTTGTCGACAGTTTTGTTGTAATAGAGCCTCCATTACTAACAACAAGCATTGATAATATTGTAAATGTAAATTGTAACGGAGAAAATAACGGGCAAGCAACTGTTGAAATTCAAGGAGGCACATCTCCGTACAACGTATCTTGGGATAATTCCATAACTACTCTGACAA
>JALWKH010000255.1 GCA_026996635.1 Bacteroidales bacterium
TTTGGTGTCGTGAAATTGAGCCCAATCCCTTTCGTCACGAAACTTTATAAGTGCGTCAATAATTTCTTTAATATCGGACATAATTTATCAGTTTACTTCCAAAACCAGACCTTTCAGATATTCTGACTTGGGTTGGTAAATATCAATAGGATGATCGGCAGGTTGAGTAAGCCTGTGCAAAATCCTTACCCTGCGACCTGTTTTTGCCGCCGCCGAAAAAACAATTTTACCAAACAGCTCTTTATCAATCTTTTGTGAGCAGGAGAATGTAAAAATAATGCCGCCTTTGGCAATTTTTGCAATGGCTTTGGTGTTTATTTCCCGGTAAGCCCTGATAGCATTCGGCACATCGCTTTCCTTTTTGGCAAATGCCGGCGGGTCAAGCACTATCAAATCGTACACATCTCGGGGCAAATCGTTCAGTACATCAAAAGCGTTTTCTTTCATAACAATATGCTTGGATGCATCCAATCCGTTGATTTCCACATTCTTTTCCGCAATATTTATTGCATCTTGCGACACATCCACAGACCACACTTGCTTGGCACCGCCACGCAAAGCATAAACGGAAAACCCGCCCGTGTACGAAAACAAGTTCAGCACATTGCGGTTCTTGGAATAAGATTCTAGTAGTTTGCGGTTTTCACGCTGGTCAATGAAAAAACCCGTTTTTTGTCCGTTAACAACATCTACCGAAAACTTCAAGCCGTATTCTTCTATCACCACTTCAGCAGGCACTTCCCCGAACAAGGTTTTCCCCTTCAGGCTGCCGCTAACATCACCGGACACAAACAATGCATCAAAACCCAAATCTTTGATTATCTCAGTAAAAATGCTGTGAAGTTTTTCGGTACCCGCTATCTTGAAATCTATTACCGCTATATTGTCGTAAATATCCACCGTAAGCCCCGGAATGCCGTCGCCCTCGGAATGAATAAGCCTATATGCCGTCGTTTTGTCAAGCACGAAGTTTTGTCGCAACTGCAAAGCATTCTCGAACCGTTGCATCCAATACTCCTTGCCCAAATCTTGCTTACGACCCGAAAAATCAAACAGGTAAGCATCTATATTCTTGCCGCCGTAATAAAAACCGTAAGCCGCCAAGTTGCCGTCTGCAGTGTAAACGTCCACAACATCCCCCACTTCTACACCCTCACGCTTTGCCACCGCACCTGTGTATAGCCACGAATTGCGGCTGTATAAGATTTTTTCTTTGCCTTTTTTTAGAAATAATTTTCCCATTTAACAACCTCAACTATTTGTCTATTTGCTTTGAGCAAGATAACAAGATTTGTGATACAAAAATAAGTTAATAAATGATTAGAAGAAATGTAATAGGAAAATTGATTGTAGAAAAAAGAAGCTGCCGGGTGGGGCAGCCTTACATATCTATAAGATTAAAATATTTTGCTTACTGATAAATAAATACTGTTTAAATTTTCAGTGTTCAAATTTCCTGACACAAATGCATTCTTTGATGTCCATTCGGCTTTAGACAATGATAAATTAAATCCAACAATTAAAGCAAATCTGTACCACTTTGAAGTGAAAAATTCGTTATTAACAGCCAAAGAAATCATAGGAGCACCTAAAGACAAATTGTATTGCTTTGCCGTACTTTGATCAAGATTTGCCATGTCGATAGAACCTTTTTGCGTTAAAGTCAAATAGTTCTCCATATAAGAAGGTCCTGCTGATAAAAATATGCTCCATATATCACTCTTTGACAAATAATAACCTAAACTTACATTTGCAAATAACAAACTGTAATTTGTCCGGTTGTCTCCGTTTTTCTGCGTGAAGGTGTTAAAAATATTCATTCTGGTCAGCATAAGAAAATTATCATTCACAGGGATATAAAAAGCCAGTCCAATACCATCTACGCTTTTCTTTATTTTTGAAAACCCATTCTGTTCCAACAAATTATTAATCTGAAAATCATTCAGATAAAATGTTCCCGGGAAAATATCAAATACTACTCTCTTTGTGTTTAATTGCGAAAAAACGAATGTACCGGAAAATAGCCCAATACATAAAACTATTAAATACTTTTTCATAGTTTTCGGTTTTTATCAATTCTACCTACTTGCTATCTGGAGGCATCGGCAATCCCCCGCAACTGCAAACATAATAATAATACGACAAAATGTTTTGGGGCATTTTATTTAATAAAAAAAACTTACAACCCCACAATTTTAATTTTCTACAAATATATTTAAAAACTTACACAAAACCTTATAAACCGTCTGCTAATTCCTTAATGGTTAGTAAAATAAATAAACCATTAAGAAATTAAGGAACATTAAGAGAAAAGAAGAAAATAATTAAGCAAAACAACTCGCTTAAGAATCTTAACTTATCTTAATGTCTTAATGGTTAAAAAATTATATTCTAAAGTTTTTACCTCCTATATGCCACAACCACTTGCAATTTGTATGTTTTTACCTTTCCGTCGCCGCTTACCGCTTCCACATAAACTATGTAAATGCCTCCGGGTGTTTTTATGCCGTAATCGTTTGTGCCGTCCCAAATAATGCTGCCTTCGGTGGCAACAGATTCTTTTTCGGCAAGGGTTTTCACGGGTCTGCCCGCCGCATCAAACACAATCACCGTTAGAGTGTAGCCGGGTTGCGAAAAGTTGTAATTAACCATTAAAACATCTTTGTAGCCGTCGTTGTCGGGCGAGAACAAATCATCCGAAAGCCACACTTGCGAATTGTTATCAAGCGGATTTTCAACATATTGCGAATTTTGGTATGTAGGCGTCCCAAACCCGCAGTCTTGCGATGCAGAGTGCCAATTGCTTTCGTCATTTGTCGGCAAGTAATAATTTATGCGTTCCAGAGCCACTCCTTTTGTAGAAGCCAGCAAGTAAAATTGCATTTTGTCATTATACTCAAAGTAATCAATGGTTTCCAGCCACTTGTTTATTATTGCCACATTGCCCTCTTTTGACGGGAGTGAAGGCATAGACTTAACCGCAATAAAATTATCCGGATTTTTTGCATAATAGCATTTTTTTACTCCCGTAGGATTTTCCGTAACTACCAAAAAAGTTCCGGGCATCATCAGTCTGCTTTCATCCGACAGGACAGCTATGTTCTTGTATCCCGATGTATCTTCATCGTCCTTGTTAGCGAGACGCAATGTTGCCAAATCTACCGAATGGTTGGAAGCATTGTAAATTTCCACATAATCGCTGCAACCGTCAAGCGGGTTGTAAAGCACTTCGTTTATCACAACATCACCTTGCAGGGCTTGCACAGGCACGGAAAATTTAAACGATGAAGTGGCAATACCGTTTCCGCTGCAATCTTTTATACCCGGGTCAAATGTAAGGGTATAGACCACTCCTCCCGAAACAGGTGTGGGAAGTACCAACTTGGCTTTGTTGTAATACGGTGCGTTGGTTGAAACGGATACAGGTTGCCCTATGCCGTAATCTATGCTGTAGTGAGAAGGATTAAGAATACTGCTGCTGTCCATTGTTTCCGAGAAATAAACAATCAAAGTATCGTTTTGCGGCAATCCGAGTGCTACAACTGTCGGTTGTTTTGTGTCCGGATTTATTTCATACACCGAATTTTTTTCTCCCGGTGTGCCACCTTTATGGTCATTACTTGCAGTCCAGTTTCCTTCGCCTTGGCAAGGGTTGTGCGGATCAATTTTTTCGAGAGACCAACCGCCTTCGGCTTTGGCACTACTGCCATACCAAGAGTCGGAATAAGTTACCGAAGATATTGTCCTGTGGAATCTGTCGTACAAAGTAACCGTTTGCCCCGAGTTTGTCAATGCGCTTGACGAACCTATTATTCCAAGGCAAGTTCCGTATTGTGCGAGTGCCAAGCAACCTTCGTCGGTAGAAAGGATTACATAATGATTTGTATCCAACACAAAATCTTCTTCAAAACCGTAGTTTTTGGTTCCTATCGTTAAAGTCCAATCCTTCAGATTCAACGGATATGCCGAAGTATTGTAAAGTTCGACATACTCATATTCAGGCAATTCAACAGATGGCGACGGATCCGCCATAATTTCGTTTATGGTAATGTCATTCAAATACGGCAGGTAATAAACAAATTCCGCAGTAAGATTGTTTGAAACATTGCCGCTGAAATCCTTAACGCTTTGAACGGTAAGTGTGTATTGTGTTTCATTAGTCAATGCAAATGGCAATACAAGCCTGATATGTGAATAATCTGTAGAATCCCTTGCTACAAGTGCGGGGTTGCCAATGCCGTTATCAATAAAATAATTTGACACATCCGTAACATTGTCTCCTTTTACACCTTCGGTAAAATAAACATCTATTGTAACACTGTCAGTAACTACAACATTTGCAATTTGCGGTGCAGTTGTATCAACCCTAACTTTTCCGAGATAAAAATCATCAAAGTAGAATTTATTTTCATCGTTGGTAGATGAGTATCTTACGCTGAAGCCACTGAAAAAGTGTGTGCCTTGCAAACTTCCCAAAGTATCGACAGCTTCGGCTACAAGTTCGTAATTTTCCGAACCCGTATAATCCGCATAAACCCTCCATTTTGCTTGGGCGGGATTGTAAACAGTCTTTATTCTCACATTCGGTTCATCTGCAATATCGCCGTCCGTTGTCCTGCACAATTGAACGGTATTGCCGGTAGAATCAACCTTGTAAAGAGTTATTGCATCATTGGTTCCCGTTTCTCCGAGTTGGAAATAATAAGAATTTGCCACGGGATTTTTCAAGTCATAACCGGGGCTGATAAGATAATATCTCACATAATTGTTTGATGAAGGAGAAAGTGCCATTTTTACTTTCAACGACCATTCCAAACTGTCGTAGTTTGATTCGAAAGGAATTGAAATGTAAGAAGTGTCAGCAGAAGAAGTGTAAGTGTATAACACAAGTTCCTTTTGTTCGTCGGTAGTCACGGCAAAAGCATTTATATCGCCGAGCCATAAATAGCCGTTTACCAAATCACCATCGTTGAAATTATCAAAAATGGAATCGTAAGCCACAGCAGCGGTAATTGACTGTGAAACGGCAGGAGTAAGCGACCCGCTTTCGGCTTTTATTACAAAATTGCCGGTTCCGTCATATTGCAAACCTGTAAAATTTGCCAACCCCGACACAACGGTTTGAACAGGAGAAGAAGGTATCAAATTTCCATTACCTTGGAAAACCGACAAAGTTACATCACCAGAATAATCGCTGTCTATGTTTCCGTTTGCATCGGTTACGGACACGGATACATCAAACGGAGTATTACTCCAAACCACCGAAGGATAAGAAACAAAATTGACCTTTGTGGCTTCTACATTTATCGTATGTTCTGCCGAAACGATTCTTGCAGGAAAAACACCGGCAAAACCCGATGCATAAGGCGATGCTTCAAATCCGTGTGAAACTGAATCCACTGCAAACTGTAAAACACTGCCGTCAACTATTCCGCTGTTTTTCAGATAAACATACAAAACGACTTCTTCCGATGTTCCGTCAGGTATTTCAAAAGTGGAACTGTCAGTTTGAATGCGTATATAATCGTCTGTAATGTCAACACCTTGCAGAGTTACTTCACTACCGTTAAGAGTAAGCGTAACACCTTGGATAGTTTGCGACCATACGGCTGAATTTGCGGGATGATTGTTGCTGATGGTAATTTGTTTTACATAGGTTGGCGTTCCGTCATTCTCACCGCCGTCCACAATATTGAACTTAAAAACAGGCACAGCATCGGCTGAAGCTGTTGCAGTTGATGGGATTTCTGACGATGGTATTTGCTGTGACGGAGCTTCTGCATAAGAAGTAACATCATTTGTATTTTCCACGGAAACTTGCCCGTAAACTTTAAGTGTGTTATCGTTTATTCGCCAAGTTCCTGCCGAACTTTCCGCCGCATACCCGTATAGCCTGAAATAAACGGTATCGGAAGAAGTGATATTTAAAGGCAAACCTGATATTGTAACGGGTATTTCATCACTTACATCCAGCACTTCAAAAGTATCTACCAAAACGGGAGAAGTAAAAGAGGTATCCATACTGTAATAAACGGCGAATTTATGTATTCCGCTTAATGATCTTCTGTGTGAAAAGGTTATTGAATCCAACGAGAACGTAAATCCTGTATTTACACCGAAAGAAAACTGAAAGTAATCCGTAGGATCAATTACGGAATCAGTTGTCCAACCGTTAGCATAAGCACCTGTAGAACCAAAAGTTATGGAACCTATGCCACTGCCGCCTTCAAAAATACCGCCCCACATACGGCTGTCATTCACCACAGGTAAGCTGTCCGTATTCAAAGGCCAATAAATTACTTGACTATTACCAAAATAAGCAAAAATTGTAAGGAATGCTAAAAAAATTATCTTTTTCATGTGTTTACTTTTTTATTATTTTATTTTTTTCTCTCTCATCACACTTTAAACTTTCCCACTGAGACCTGTTCTATTCAGGCACTCACAGGGGAAGAGTTTTGATTTAAGAATATCGAACAAGGAATAACGAATAATGAATTTTACTTCTAAATTCGTTGTTCCATATTGGACATTCATTATTCTATTTTTCCTAATCCTAAACTCATTCCATTGTGTTTCAAAATTATTTGTCTGTCCAAACATAATGATGTTACTTCCCATTAACCGGCTTATTATTCTCTTTATTATTTAAAATCTCTTTATCCTCTTCATTTTTTCCGAAAATCTCCTCTTTCCCTTCAGGTCTGTATTTATCCAACCAAACAAAACCGTTAAGCACATCTTTTCCGTCCGGCACCATATTTAACGGATAAAGAGCTCCGTCGGGATTTCTCAAAAACACAATCTTTTCCACCTTACCGCTGTCAAGCATAATATCAATATCCGCCGAATTGGCATTATACAAGCCGATTATACTGCTGTCGTCTTCGGGATAATAAACCGTTTCGGAGTTTTGCCTTACTTCCACTTTTTTTATTTGTCCGTCGTCAAAATAAGCATAAATGTTTTTCCCTTTTATCTGATTGAACATAGAGGTATCCAACTGCTCGGCAATAAAAGCCGTTTTGAACAAATTTACTTGCTTGATACCGTTACTGTCCGAAAGAATGTTAATCTGCTTGGCAAACAGTTGGTAATTATCCGTCCAAATTACAGGCGAACCGAACATCGATGTTGTGGAATCGGTAAAATTATAAACCAATGAGTCGCACTTGCCTTGAATATCGGATTTGTAGAATTTAACCTCGTAGTAAGCATAAATCTTTTTGCCCGCCGTATCTTTTACCGACCGCAAAGTGTCAGCGTGCAAGAATAAGGTATCGCCGTCGTTGTCCACTTGCATAAAACAAGCGCTGTCAGTAACAAAAGCCGTGTTGTTTTCTTCCCTGACTTCTCCGTATCTGCCGGAAATTATCATTTTTTGTGCAGTATCTACTACCACAAAGTTTTTGTATCCTACGCCGAAACCTTTGTTGCTGTCGTAATAAATGCTGTCTCCGTAAATGATTTTATCATTCCTGTTAATTACGGTATTATGTCCGAAAACCGCAATATTTGTAACCGTATTGTAGTTACCGCTGATACACTTTATAGAACCCGAATCGTTTTTAATTATGGTGTTTGTCAGGAAGAATACTGTCTTTGACTTGGTGTTGAACCTTAAAGAATCAGTGTGCATCACAAAATCGGGATTATGCACAACCACATTTCCCGACGGGAAGAAATCGCGGCTTCGCTTAAGATAATATCCGTAATTGCTTGTCAGCGTATCTTCTCCCGTAATAATTGTGCCGTAAGTGTAATATTTGGCAATGCCCGGCACCCTGTAATAATCAAGCGAATCGGTAAACAAAGAACTGTTTTTGTGGTAAAGCCTGATGTTACGCCTCGTGTATGCTATTTTTTTCACGCCGTCATATTTCAGATAATCGCAGAAAAGAGTAACGGAGTCTCCCATTTCAATTTTCACATTGCCAAAGGCTTCCATAGAATTTTCACGGGAGTAGAAATAAGCGCTGTCACACTTCATTATAGCGTTGTCGTGCTTAAAAATCACATTCCCTTTCAATTTTTTCACTTCACGCCCCGGCATTTTTACAAAACTCAATTCGTCTGCATTGACAATATCAATACGCTTACCTTTCTGCGAAAATGAAACGGCAGGCAACAACAGTAATAATATCACGACAATTTTTTCCCGCATCAGGCAAAGCAATTAAAATTTATACCTCATTTGCACCTTTACTTCTGTTTTTGTATGTCCGTTTATTTCATTGAGTCCCGAAGAAATCACATTCCTGTCGGTATAATACCACTGTGAAATCCTAAACCAAAAATCCAAAGACCTTGTCGGCGAATATTTGAAAAGCAAATAATACCTCTTGCCCTTGTAAAAATATCCCGGAATTGAAAATGCATACAAAACATCATTTTCGTAAGCATAGATTCTCGCTTGGTATCCGTCGGTGTCAAAAATAGCTATCCTACCGATAATTTTTAACGGCAACTTCCGGCATTTATATATCACATCTTGATACATCATCACACCGTTTTGCATTACGGTATCTTTTGTATAGCGTGACAGTTCTATCCTGTTGCGAAACTCCCATACGGGTGATGCCACGTAAGTAATATGATAGCGGAGTCTTCGGATTGTTTTCGGCACGGTAGGTTTTAGCTGCGGATTGTCTGCATCAACGGTCAAATCTTCCATTTTTGTTTCTTGCTTGTACCGCCAATACATTTTCAACTCACGCGAAGGGCTGAAACCAACATTTACCAAAAAATCCTGCCCCGTAGTACCTGTTTGGCTTATCCTGAAACGGTACCACGGAAACTTATACATATCGTAATACATTGAAACATCCCAATATTTAACGGGATACAATTGCAACCCGACATAAACACCTTTTTCATTCATAGGTTTACTACCTTCCGCAAAAGGTGATGTGTAAATGCTTTGGTAATCAATGCCGTAATCCCTGTAAACGAGAGATACACTCATATTGGAAGCCATTGCAAAATTTACCCCGTGAATCTGTGCAAAACCGTTGTTGCTGCTTCTCGCCACTTCGCCGAAAAAGTAAATATTGTGCATTGAGTACTGGTAATCGGCTCCAAAGTTGGTCAATTCCCTTCCACGGAATTCATAAGTGTTGTATAACCTGTCGCTACGGGTTATGTCAGCACCGAATTTGTAATTTACTGCGGTAATTCCCACTTTTAAATGTTTTGGAGCACGATAAGTGATATTTCCTCCCAATATGGTAAGTGGCAACACATTTTTATCCGCCAGTTCATTGTATGTTCTATGATAACCTGTGTTTTGCAAAGAACTGACTTCCGAAATTGCGTATTCGTTATCTGTTGTGTCAGCACCGGTAACATTGGCATCTATTCGCTTGTACGATGCAAAAGCCGTAACATCAACACTGCCGAAATCATAGGTAATACCTGCACCACGCAAAAAGTTGTTTTCGTTTACCGAAGAATATTTTTTTAGTCCAGTAGCAGCTTTCATAGTGTTGAGAACAAAAGGTGATTTGCCGAACGAAAATCCTGTCCACATAACAAGACCTTGTCCGAACTCAGCATTGTAGTCACCGAGTGCTACTTTTTTCACTTTACCGAGGTTTTGCAAAAAAAGATGTGCGGAATAATAATCAAATCCTTGTTTTTGCGTACCCTTAAAGAACTCTTCGCCTTCGTCTTTTTCGGCAGTTATCCCCGCAAAAACATTGTTGCGGTAATAAAATTTATACCTGTAATAAAGTTTGTACGGTGACCCCAAATATCTGGCATTCGGATTGGCTTCAAGTAGAGAATCGCTTGCCGGCAAATAACCTTTGCGAGTTTCCAACACCCTTTGCGAACGCAAAAACATCTGGTTCCGTCCGTATCTTAAAACACTCTTCAGATTTAACGGTCTGTTCTCTTCCTTTTTTGATTCGGTAGTCAGAAAAGGCATTGCCATTTCCACTGTTTCACGATCAAGTCCGTCAACATAAAAAAGTTCGTAAAGGGAATAAAAAGGTCCGTACTTTTCCCTGTAATCTAAAATCGCCTGCACTTGAAGCGGTGTGAATATTTTCAAACTCGCAAGTTGTTCTGCAGTTGCTTTATTTATGTTCAAGTGATGAACATAATAGTAAGACAGCGTTTCGAACAAATCGGAATAATCCAGGTTTTCTTCACTGTTTTCTTCCTTGGCGGCAAGAGTTTCCACTATTTGATTTATAAAGTCATTATCCGGCACCTGTGCATTTGCAAGGTACGACCACAAAAACGGTATTATGAATACAAAAAACTTTTTCACCTTTTAATTCTTTTATTGCAAATCTACACAAAAACCGTCAATGATTTTAAAATAAGCTTTGTTTTTGATAATAGAAATCGAATTGAAGAAAATAAAAAGGATATCCTGTGAATTTTAAATTTGCATATTAAAAAAAATTGTTTATTTTTGTTGAGAATAAAAACTCACAAGCCATGAAAAAAATTATATTTTTTATCGCCTTTTTAGTAGAGGCAGCCATTTTACAAGCCCAGTTGTATATACCTTTCGGGTATGATACATTATTTGTAAACAACTGGAGGGTAAGAATCAACGCTAACAACTCTAGCTTTTGGGATATGATGGGTAGCCCCAAATCAGAAATTCCGGCAGGGTCAGGTGTAAACAGTATTTTTGTAGGTAACTTTTGGATAGGCGGACTGGACAGTGCAGGAAACTTATATGTCTCTGCAGACAGGTATTATGATGGCGGAAACGGATGTTTTACGCCGGGACCTTTTGCAAACACTTATGATTCCGCTTTTTATGCCAAATACAACCGTGTTTGGAAAATAAACAAATCCGATATTGAATATCATATCAACCACTGGAATGATCCCGGATATACGATGCCGGAAGCAATAGCAACCTGGCCTGCCAACGGAGACACTACCAACGGTGAATTACCTATTTTGGCACCATTTATTGATGTAAACGGGAACGGCATTTATGACCCGCAAAACGGTGATTATCCACGTATCCACGGAGATCAAGCTATTTATTACATATTAAACGATAAAAATTGCACAGACGGTTCATTAAATCCGATGGGTATTGAAATTCATGTAATGTATTATGCTTTTGACGATACGGGCGTGTTGGGAAATACTTTCTTTGTTCATTACGATGTTATAAATTTATCAAGTAATATTTACCATGATGTATATTTCGGATTAAATACCGATGCAGACTTGGGAAATGCCAGTGATGACTACATAGGTTGTGACAGCACCCAAAATTTGTATTTTTTCTATAATGGAGACAATTATGATGACGGTTCAACTGGTTACGGATATTTCCCTCCTGCTTTGGGAGTACTTTTCTTAAACAATACATTTTACTCATTCATGTCATTTAGCAATGGAGGTGGTGCTCAAAGTGACCCGACGACTTCTCAAGAATATTATAATTATATGCGTGCAATTTGGAAAGACGGTACACATCTGCATTTTGGGGGTGACGGATACTCAGACGGACCTGATGCACATTTTATGTATCCTGTAAATTCGGGCTGGTCTGAAATTAGTGCAGGCAATGCTCCGGGTGACAGGCGGGGAGTCGGGTCGGTATATATGGGTGACATTACGCATGAACAATGCTTTACTGTCGATGCCGCATATGTTTGGGCTCGTGATACCGTTGATTCAAGCGCATACAGTTCGGTAGAATTACTGCTTCAACAAATACCCGCAGTAACTCAATTATACAGCCAAATGGATTTAGACCCAAACTGTGGTTATTTAATAGGAATACCTGACAATCCGTATTTTGAACACGAATACTTAAACATATATCCGAATCCCGCTTCAGATATTGTACACCTAAAAACAAACTTGAAAAATTATACGATTTCATTATATTCTCAAAGCGGACAAAAAATTCTTGAAGAAAAAAACATAAAAGAACTAAACACAAGCAACTTAAGTTCCGGTTTTTATCTTATAAAAATTACAAGCGGAACAAAAACGGCTTGGAGGAAGTTAATTGTAGAATAAAAACCGGGATTACATTTTAAGCGCTACCCTCACCGGTAGCGTTTTTTTATACTGTTAGAAATAAAACGACAATTTAAGGTTAATCCTACGGAAAGTCAAATAGTTAGGTACTGCATATTGTTTATTGTGCACATCTTTTACCCACACATAAGAGATTGTATTTTCTATGTTGAGCAGGTTGAAAATGTCCAAAGTTACCCAAACCGATTTAAAAGTGTTTAGCCACTTAAACGAACTTAACTCTTTGTCTTCTCCTTTTATGCGATAAGAAAAGCCCATATCAACCCGCTTGTAAGACGGCATACGCAATGTGTCGGCATATTTGGGTTGCTCGGGCGGACCGAAAGGAAGCCCCGAACTGTAAAACAGGGTCAAATGCATCTTGAAATCAGGCAATCCGGGCAAATAATCTTGGAAAAACAATGCAAAATTCACCAACTGGTCTGTAGGACGCGGGATATATCCGGGGAAATGTATCACTCCCGCAGTATCATAATAAAAATCATTTAAAATATCCTCTTCGGTTTTCATCAGCGAAAGGCTTGCCCACGATTCCGTTCCTTTTACAAACTCTCCGTTTATCTTAAAATCCCAACCATAAACATATCCGCGTGAATTATTTGTGCCGTAATAACGGATTTGGACATTATCCACCTCGTAAGGAATAAGAAAATCTAATTTTTTGTAATACAGCTCACTGATTATCTTGAAAGGGCGCTTCCAGATGCTTAAGTTGTAATCCATTCCCATAACAAAATGAATAGACCTTTGGGCGGAAATATCGGTATGGATTTTTCCTTGCATATCCCTCATTTCCTTGTAAAACGGCATTTGATAGTAATAACCCGCCGCCACTCTGAACATTACATCGCGGTTCCAATAAGGTTTCATTGCCACCGATACACGCGGGCTTACAACGGTTTGGTTATTCAGTGACCAATACTGCAAACGCAACCCTGTGGTTGCCGACAAAGTCATTTTTTCCAAATCTTGCTTGTAAGTATTTTGCAGATAAGCGGTAAAACGGTTGCTTTCCAAATAGTTTGACGCCCTTAAGGTGTAATACAAATCCACCGAAGTGTCGGAGTAAGGTAACGAATAGCCTGCACTGTCCAACATTTCCCATTCATTAGTATTGTCACTGATTATCTCGTGCTGTATTTTGGCACCCCATTGCAAATGATTATTACTAAATTCCTTTGAACCTTTGTGATAAAAACTCATAACATCGGCATCAAGATAATTGCGTGCGTGGTTCAAAAATGTCCCCACACCTATATTCAACAAACTGTCACCCAAATTGTCCGATCCCAAATCTTTATCCACTTCATTAAGGAAATATTGTCCGAGAATGTCGTAAGTCTCTTGCTCGCGGCTGAAAAAGTATGAAGAAATGAATTTAAGCGTAGTTTTTTCATTGGGCTTGTAATTAAGCGAAACTGCCTCCGTTCCCGATGTAAAACGGTCAACTTCCTGTCCGTCAAAGTAAATTTTCAACTTGAGTGCGGTATTGAATGTTCCGAAAGAGGTCTCCCGTGTTTTAGGCACAAACATATACGAATTGCGGGAAATGTTGGTAAACAAATCCAACTCCCACTTTTCGGTTATATCGTAAGTAAAAAAGCCCTGATAATCAACAAAATTCGGAAAATAATCGCCTTGCTCCTGCAACCCGCCGAGCAGGTATTTGGTGGTTTTGTAGCGGATACCGACATTGTAAGTAAAGCGGTTGGACGGATCTATGCCTTCCAAATGGGCATTGGCACCGAGCATACCGAAAGAAAAATTCCCACCGAATTTATACGGCTTTTTATATTTAATGTCAAGCACCGATGACATCTTATCTCCGTATTTGGCATCGAAGCCCCCCGCCGAAAACAAAACCGACCCCACCATATCGGGATTTACAAAACTCAAACCTTCCTGCTGCCCCGCCCTAACCAAAAACGGCCTGTAAACTTCAATATCGTTTACATAAACCAAATTTTCGTCAAAGTTGCCGCCACGCACCGAGTATTGCGACGACAAATCATTTTTTGAAGACACACCCGGAAGTGTCCTCAACAGGCTTTCTATGCTTGCATCGGGCGAAGGTATGTTTGAAACAACTTTGGGATTTATCCTGACCAAATTGTCGCTTCTGTCTTGAATGGCTTTTACCGAAACGGTATTTAATTTTTGAGCCACTTCGGGCAAAACCATAAAAAATGTCTTGGTGTTTTTCTTAACGGTAATGGTGCGTTTTTTTTCTTCGAAACCTATGCGCGAAAATTTAAGCGTGTAAGTCTTGCCGATTTCTAAAGTAAGGGAAAAATAACCCTTTTCGTCGGTAACGGTTCCTTTGCCTGTTTCTTCCACAAAAATATTAACCAAATCTACCGGACGGCCGTTTTCATCTTTAACAAAACCTGTTACCTTAACGGTATTTTGGGCAAGTAAAATCGCCGGCAACAGCAAAAGAAATATATGTAGAAGTGTGATTTTTCTCATC
>JALWKH010000256.1 GCA_026996635.1 Bacteroidales bacterium
GAATAGACCCGTCTTTTAAGGCGGGATGTCTCAAAATGTTTTTTTCCACAAGTATCAATGAAAATAAATGCTTACCTTTGCAATTGTAAAACAATTGTTTGTGATGAAGTTATTTAGTGTGTTGAAACAAAAGTGGTTTTGGATAAATTTATTGTTGCTTATTGTGTTTTATGTGATTGTTGTATGGGGTGCTTTTGTCGGACTGAATATTTACACAAATCACAATGAATACATAAAACTGCCTTCTTTTGTTGGGAAAACAGAAAAAGAGGTGCAGCAACTTTGCAAGCAATACAAGCTCAGATATGTTATTACCGATTCAATTTATGATTCTCACGTAAAGCCCGGTGCTGTGGTAGAGCAAATACCTAAACCCGGCGTAAATGTGAAAGAAAACCGCAAGATTTTCCTTACCATAAATGCTATAGGTCCTGAAAAAATAGCAATGCCCGACTTAACCGGTATTTCCGTAAGGGAAGCTGCAATGGTTGCTGATATTTACGGGATAAAAATAGGAAATTTGAAGTTTGTGCCTGATATTGCCAAAAACAATATTCTTAAACAAATGTATAAAGGTGCCGAAATTAAACCGGGCACACTCATTCCTAAAGGAAGCGTGATAGATTTGGTGGTGGGTACGGGTATAAGTAATGAAAAAACTTTTGTTCCTTGCCTTTACGGGCTTACTTACGACCAAGCCGAACAGGTGCTTACTGCTGCTGCTTTGAATGTAGGAGCCGTAATTTACGATGAAACGGTGAAAAACGCCAAAGATTCAGCTGTGGCAAAAGTTTATAAACAAAATCCCGAATTTAGAGTGCAACCTGTACAATTAAATCTGGGATATTCCGTTGATATATGGTTAACAGCCGATTCTACAATGCAGATTTTGAATTGTGATTCGCTGAAGTTGTTACAAACCGATACGCTTGTTGTTGATACGGTAATGACAAATATCGAAACAGATTATGACCTTTAAAAAAATTCTTTTTGCGGCAGTAGGTTTGTTTTTATTTGCCGGTAATGTTTTTTCCCAAGGATTTATCGAAACAGGACTTTTTTCCAACCCGGAGGTTGAAGCTAGGTATGCAGAAGGTCCTTGGAAACTAAAGAATTCCGATACATTGGAACTGCCTTTTTTAGATGATTTTTCAAAAACCTATGTTTATCCCGACAGCACGCTTTGGGCAGATAATTATGTTTTTGTGAATAATGATTTCGGACTTAATCCGCCTACTATAGGTGTTGCCACATTTGATATGTTGGACGAAAAAGGACGTATTTACGAAGATGCTTCATCTTCGGGATTTTATGCAGATACGCTTACATCATTGCCTATAAATACAGATTATCCGGGTGATACTACCATTATCCTTTCATTTTGGTACCAACCGAAAGGTGTTGCAAACAATGCACCGGAAGCGGGAGATTCTTTGTTGCTGCAGTTTTATTCTCCTGTTACGGGTGAGTGGTATAAAGTTTGGTCGGCAGAAGGTGCTGATGTTTATGATTTTAAGCCTGTTTTTATCCGGTTGGATTCCATTTTTTTGGCAAAAGGTTTCAGGTTTAGGTTTGTGAATAAAGCAAGTATAGGCGACAATAGTATGCCGAGTTGGGCAAGCAATGGTGATTTTTGGAATTTGGATATGGTGTATTTGGACAAAGACCGGTCTTTGGCAGACAGTTCTATTGATGATGTGGCAATAAACACACGTTTTGACTCTCCGCTTAATGATTATCAAGCTATACCTTGGAAGCATTTTTATCCGTCACTTTCGTTGATAACTTCGCAAGATGACCCTGATTTTAGAGTTTTGGCACCTGTGGGATATTGCGATTTGGGTGTGGATAGTGCAAACATAGGCAGGTATTTTGAAGTAAAAGATTTGCTTTTGGACTCAATAGTTTATCCTACTGCCGATTTGGGTAGTGAAAACATTTTTTTGAATGATTGTGTGGAGTTTAATCCTTTTTATCAAGGCAATGTTTTTCCGCAAAACGGCAGGGATTCGGGATTATTTGAGATAAAGTTTTATATTAAATACGATACTACGGGCGGATTGAGATATTTATACCGCTATAATGACACTATCAGGCGTGTTCAAAGGTTTTATGATTATTATGCTTATGACGACGGAGTGGCTGAATCGGGTGCAGGTATTTACGGAGTAGGTACTTCCCACGCATATCTGGCTTATAAATTTACGGTACTGAAAGGAGATACTTTGCGGGCTATGAAAGTATTTTTCAACAGAACCAAAACAGAAGCAAACCGCAAATATTTTATCCTTACGGTATGGGAAGATAACAATGGCACTCCCGGAAATATTGTTTATCAACAAATAGGCTACAGACCCGAATTTCTTGACAGCCTGAATGTTTTTGTGACTTACAAGTTGGATACCGCCATTTTTGTGGACAGTGCGGAAACTTTTTATATAGGCTGGGAAAGGACAACGGAAGATTTTTTGAATATAGGCTTTGATAAGAACCACGATGCGTCCGACAAGATTTTTTTTAACATAAACGGATATTGGGAACAATCGCCTTTGTACGGGGCATTGATGATAAGACCTGTGTTCAGTAAAGAACCTTATGTAAAAACTAGTGAACCGGAGTACAATGGCTTTGAAGTTGAAGTCTTTCCTAATCCTGCGGGGAGTTTTATAAACGTAAGAACAAGTGTAAACGGAACTTTAAAGATTTTAAATTCGCAAGGTTTGACACTCAACGAAGCAAAAATACAAAAAAGAAACACCGTAATAGATTTAAGTGCTTATTCACCGGGACTTTATTTTATTATATTTGACGATGGCAGAGGAAACAAACAAATACGAAAATTCATCAAACATTAACGGCGGCGAAGAGAATGAAAATTTGTACGAGCATTATCATTTTATTGTGGACAAGGGTCAATCGCCTTTGAGGATTGACAAGTTTTTGGTAATGCGAACCGAAGGCAAGAGCCGCAACAGGATTCAAAATGCAATAGCAGCAGGAAACATTACCGTAAACGGCAAGCAAGTAAAAGCAAATTATAAAGTAAAACCGGGTGACGATATAGTGATATTGTTGCCTTATCCGGCAGAGTTTGAGATTGTTCCCGAAAATATCCAGCTGAATATAGTTTACGAAGACAAAGATTTGATTGTGATAAACAAACCTGCCGGACTTGTCGTTCATCCGGGTTACGGAAATTATACGGGAACACTTGTAAACGGGCTTGCATATTATTTTGAACACAGTGGCGAAGCTGAAAATCCCGAACTTATCAGGCACGGGCTTGTCCACCGTATTGATAAGGATACTTCGGGGTTGCTTGTAGTGGCAAAAAATGAAATGGCATTGAACAAACTTGCCAAGCAATTTTTCGAAAAAACGGTGGAACGCACATATTGGGCATTGGTTTGGGGCAATCTGGAAAATGATGAAGGAACTATCATAGGAAATGTCGGCAGGTCTAGGCGGGACAGAAGGGTTATGACTGTTTACACTGATGATGAGGAAGCAGGCAAGCACGCCGTAACACACTACAAGGTTTTGGAAAGGTTCGGATATGCCACATTGGTCAAATGCAATTTGGAAACAGGACGCACTCATCAAATCAGGGTGCATTTTAAGCA
>JALWKH010000257.1 GCA_026996635.1 Bacteroidales bacterium
AACGCTTGCCTATCCATTTTATCCTGATGATGTCAAAAAGCAATGATGTTTCTTCGGGCAAAGGTCCGAAACGGTCTTTTAAGTTTCCGATGAAAGTTTGCAAGTCTTCTTCGTTGTTTATTTTGTTTAATTCGTAGTAGAGTTTTACACGCTCCGAATCGCTTTCTACATAGTGAGACGGTATCATTACGGGTAAGTCGGTTTCTATCTTTGTGTCTGTAGCCCAATCTTCCGGTTGAGAAGTAGTTTCATCGTTTTGTTCAAACATTTCTTTTTCTTCCAACCTTAACTCCATTATCGCTTCATTCAATATTTTCTGGTAAGTTTCTATGCCTATGTCAGTTATGAAACCGCTTTGTTCGGCACCGAGCAAATTTCCCGCACCCCTGATTTCAAGGTCTTGAAGTGCAATGTTGAAACCGCTGCCCAGGTCGGAATATTCAACCAGAGCCATAAGTTTTTGCCTTGACTTGTTCGGCAATGACGAGAGCGGTGGCGTAACAAGGTAGCAGAATGCTTTTATGTTTGACCTGCCTACACGCCCGCGGAGTTGGTGCAGGTCGCTTAACCCGAAATGGTGTGCATTGTTTATTATCATTGTGTTGGCACGGGTTATATCCAACCCCGATTCAACAATGCTTGTGGAGATAAGCACATCGTAATCACCGTCAATAAACGAAACCATAATTTTTTCAAGTTCTTCCGGCTTCATTTGTCCGTGAGCCACAGCGGTTTTCACTTCCGGCAAGTGCTTGTCAAACAGTTCTTTTATTTCGTAAATGTTTTGTATCCTGTTGTTTATAAAAAACACCTGCCCGCCCCTGTTTATTTCGTAAAGCACGATTTCGCGGATAATTTCCATATCAAAGGTGATGAGCTCGGTATGTACGGGTAACCTGTTAGGCGGCGGTGTGTTTATTATTGAAATATCCCTTGCCCCCATTAGTGAAAATTGCAATGTGCGAGGAATGGGAGTTGCAGTAAGTGTAAGAGTATCAACATTGTGCTTTATTTTTCTTAACTTTTCTTTTGCGGCAACACCGAATTTTTGCTCTTCGTCCAAAACCAACAGCCCCAAGTCTTTGAAAACCACATCTTTGCTTAGTAGGCGGTGAGTACCAATGATGATGTCAATTTTCCCGCTTTTGAGTCTTTCCAAAGTTTCTTTTTGCTGTTTGGTGTTTTTGAATCTGCTTATGAAATCAACTGTAACGGGAAAGTTTTGCAGCCGTTCCGAAAAGGTTTTGTAATGCTGTAGTGCCAAAATCGTGGTCGGTACCAATACTGCCACTTGCTTACCGTCCACTACCGCTTTGAATGCCGCCCGGATGGCAACTTCAGTTTTGCCGAAGCCTACATCGCCACACACCAACCTGTCCATCGGCACGGGCTTTTCCATATCGGCTTTTACATCTTCGGTGGCTTTTTGCTGGTCGGGAGTGTCCTGATACATGAACGACGCTTCGAGTTCTTGCTGCAAATAAGTATCGGGCGAGAATGCAAAACCTTTTGAAGCACGGCGCTTGGCATAGAGGTTTATCAATTCTTTGGCAATGTCTTTGATTTTCTTTTTGGTCTTTTGCTTTGTCTTTTGCCAAATCTTGCCGCCGAGTTTGTGAATAGTTGGTTGTTCGCCGTCTTTACCGCGGTATTTTGAAATTTTGTGCAGTGCGTGAATGCTTACATAAAGTATGTCGTTGTCTTTGTAAATGATTTTTACCGCTTCTTGCAGTTTACCGTTTTTTTCAATCTTTTCAAGTCCTGCAAACCTGCCTATTCCGTAATCGATATGCACAATGTAGTCGCCCGGTTTCAGCGAACTGATATCTTGCAAAAACTTGGTGGCTCGCTGCTTTTTTACTTGCGGTCTGTATGGTCTTACCGTTTTGTTGAAAAGCTCGGGATCGGTTATAACAAATGCTTTTTTTTCATTAGTCAAAAAGCCTTGCGATAGCGGTATGTTCAGAAAATTTACATCAGCCTGTACATTATTGTCTGCGAGTATGGTTTGCAGTCTTTCGTACTGCTTGGGATTACCCGATGCAAAAACGGTAATGTAACCTTCTGCCAAATATTTTTCAATGTCTTTTACAAAAAGGTCAAGGCTCTTGGTGTAATTTTTTACCGGTGATGCAGTGGTTTCAAACACAAAAGAATCTTTGTAAAGGATTTCGATGCCTGTTTCCACGAGTTTGACCTGCGAAACAAACCTTTTTAATTCTTCGGGAGAAATTATGTTGACGGATTGGGGGTTTTCATCTTCCAAGCTGTCAATCAGTAGCGGTAAGTTTTCGGCAACAAACAATGTTTTATCCGTGCCGGCATAATCAAAAACGGGGACATTAGTTTCTTCTTCATGTTTGTTGGAGTCAATTTGAGGTAAAAGGCTTACTTCCGGCAAATCTTCCCCTACGGTTAATTGTGAGGATATGTCAAAAAAGCGGATTTTCTCCACCGATTCGTCATCAAAGATTATCCTTATGGGATTTTCGTAATTGTAGGGGTAGATGTCAATGATATTCCCCCTTACGGAAAACTCACCCGTTGCATAAACAAAGTCCGTACGTGTAAAGTTGTTTTCTTCCAGGAAACCAAAAAGGCTGTCGTAATCGACTTCTTCGCCTTGTTTTAATGAAAAAGTTTTGGCTTTTATTTCTTTTTTGGCGGGAACTTTTTGCACAAATCCTTCGTAATACGAGACCACTATCGCAGGAGTGCCTGCTGCCAACTTGCTAACCGTTTCGTTGCGGATAACGAGGTTTGCAGTGTCGGTTTTTCTAATGCTCTCAACGGGAGATGAAGTTTGAGCTGAAGGGAAAAACAAAATGGTTTTTCCGGGATAAAGGTTGCGGATGTCGTTAAGAAAATAAAGGGCTTTGTCTTCGTTTTCGAACAGGAAAAAAACAGTGTTATAATTTTTAGCAAGCCCTTGAGACAATACAGGCAAGTAAGATTGCACCTTGTTGCGTAGTACAATCCGCCTGTGTTTATCCGTGAAAAAAGCAAGTTTGTCCGCCTCTTTTTCAAACAGGGACAAAAAGATTTTTGTCCCAATGGTCTTGGTGTGGTCAGGCATATTTTATGATCCGAGTAATTTTTTTACAATATCGGCAATGCGCTTGTTGTCAGCTTTCCCGGCCAGTTTTTTAGTGGCTGCTCCCATCACTTTGCCCATATCTTTCATTGAGCTAGCACCTGTTTCGGCAATAATGTTTTTTACTTCCGTTTCTATTTCTTCATCACTCATTTGTGCGGGCAAATATTTTTCTATTACCGATGCTTGAAACAATTCAGCATCTGCCAAATCTTTCCTGCCGTTTTGCAAGTAAATTTCCGCACTGTCTTTTCGTTGCTTAACGAGTTTCCTAACGATTTCAAGTTCCTTTTCGGGAGTGAGTTCGGCATTTGCTTTTTCGGTTTTTGCCAGCAAGAATGCCGCTTTTATGGCACGCAATGCTTCCAATTTGTCTTTTTCTTTGTTCAGCATTGCTTGCTTTATGTCTTTGTTAATTTGTTCAAAAAGGCTCATAATTCTTATTTTTTGTTTGTCATTCAATCTACAAAATTCGCATTTTTTTGTGAATAAACAGAGG
>JALWKH010000258.1 GCA_026996635.1 Bacteroidales bacterium
GCATAGAGAATAAAATTATTAGTTAATGAATTTCCTCAGGAAATATCATAAGTGGATAGGGCTTATTGCAGGAGTGTTTTTTATTTTGTATTCAATTTCAGGTATAATATTGAATCATAGGGAGTTATTGTCCGGGGTAGATGTCAGTAGGAGTCTGATGCCTTCAAATTACAGCTTCAAGAATTGGAATCTGGCAGGTGTAAAGGCGGTGGAAAAAGTTTCAAAAGATACGCTTCTGATTTACGGAAATATAGGAATTTGGCTTACCGATTCGGATTTTTCTTCGTTCAAAAGTTTTAATGCAGGCTTGCCCGAAGGAATAGATAACAGGAAAGTTTGTGTGGTCAGGTATGTGCCTGAAAAACACATGTTGTTTGCAGGAACTCTTTTCGGCTTTTATGAATATAATTTCAAGCAGGATAAGTGGAACAGGTTGAATTTGCCCGTGCACGAAAAAAGGGTAGTGGATGTTATTTACCACAATGATACACTGTTTGCTCTTACGCGTTCACATTTGCTTTACAGCCTTAACTTCAAAGATTTTAAGGTTTTCAAACTGCCGCCACCTGAAAATTATGACAACAAAATCGGGCTTTTCAAAACATTGTGGGTAATTCACAGCGGCGAAATTTACGGCAGTGTGGGAAAAATTATCGTTGACATTATTGCACTGATTTTTATTTTCTTAACAATCACCGGTATAATTGTGTTTTTCAAAAAAAGAAGGTTGGCGAAAAACGGCTTGCCGAAAGAAAGACTTCTCAAAGTAAAAAAGTCGTTTGTGTGGAACCTGAAGTGGCACAACAAAATAGGGTGGATGACTTTTATTTTGCTTCTTGTTACTGCATCAACAGGTATTTTCTTGCGCCCACCGTTTCTAATTGCAATAGCAAATGCAAGAGTCGGTAAGTTGCCATATACCGAACTTGACACGGATAATCCTTGGTTCGACAGTTTACGCAAGATCTATTTTGACAAGGAAACAGGCAGGTATTATCTCTTTGGACCTGATAAAATTTATTATTCCGATGATAATTTTCGTTCACCTCTAAAACCGGTTACTCAGATGCCTCCGTTGAGCGTTATGGGTGTAACATACTTTGACAGGAAAGACAGCGCAAATTTTCTGATAGGATCGTTTGAAGGGCTTTACCTGTGGAATCCCCAATCCGGCAAAGTCTATGATTATATTGACAAAAAGCCTTATGTAAAACCGAAAAACAAAACTCGTCCGATAGGCAAATATTTGGTTGCCGGCTTTACGGATTTATATCCCGGCGGTGAGATTGTTTTCGAATACAACAACGGGGCTTTTGACATTAACAAAAAGGTAAAGTTCCCTCCTATTCCCGATGAAATAAAAAATGCGTACAGGGCTTCACTTTGGTTTTATGCCTTGGAAGTGCATACAGGCAGAATTTTTCAATTTATGCTTGGAGATTTTTATATTCTGATTGTCCCACTTGTCGGCTTGAGTGCTATTTATATTCTGATTTCAGGATTTATTATCTGGTATAAGCTGTATAGGAAAAGGCCTTTATAAAAAAGCCTCCCGTTTGGGAGACTTTTTACCGTTTTACAAAATATCCTTAACAAGCAGTTTCGGCTCCATCATTTCGTGAATTGCATATTTCAAACCTTCACGGCCAAGTCCGGAATTTTTTATTCCTCCGTAAGGCATATGGTCAACCCTGAATGTAGGCACATCATTAATTATAACACCACCTACATCAAGTTTATCGAATGCAAGGTTCATTTCTTTTATGTTGTTGGTAAATACGCCGGCTTGAAGTCCGTATTGCGAATTGTTTATTTGATCTAACGCTTCGTCAAAGGTATGGAATTTCTCAACGGTTACCACAGGGCCGAAAATTTCAAGTGCACATACATTCATATGCGGTTTGGTGTTAGTGATAACCGTAGCTTCGTAATAAGTTCCGTTACGTTTGCCGCCAACGAGTACTTTTGCACCTTCTGCCACGGCATCGTTTACCCATTCTTCCACTCTTATGGCATTGTCTTCGTCTATCATTGCCGAAATATCGGTGTTTATATCTTCAGGCGGGCCGAATCGCAAATTCTTCACACCTTCTATAAATTTGTCCATAAATTCGTCAAAAATAGTGTCTTGTATGTATATCCGTTGCACGTGAATGCACACTTGGCCTGAATAAGCAAAACTTCCCACAAGGTTTTTTGCTACGGCTCTGTCTATGTCGGCAGATTCCGTTACGATAACCCCGGCATTACCACCCAATTCCAAAAGCACTTTTTTCCTGCCGGCATTCTTTTTCATCTTCCAACCTACTCCGGGCGAACCTGTGAAACTCAGCAACTTAAACCTATCGTCGGTTACAAGTTGGTTACCTGCTTGCCTGTCCATAGGCAATATTGATACGGCACCTTTCGGCAAATCGGTTTGGTCAATTATTTTGGCAAGTTCCAAGGTTGACAGGGGAGTGTTACGTGATGGTTTCAAAATAATGGGATTACCTGAAGCTATGGCAGGAGCGATTTTGTGCACAGCCAAGTTCATCGGGAAATTAAAAGGAGAAATACCTGCAACAAGACCGATTGGAAAATATTTTACAATGCCTTCTTTGTTTTCTCCTGCAGGAGTCCAATCAAGTGATATGTATTCCTTAGGAAGCCTCTTGCTTTCTTCTGCTGCAACGAGAAAAGTTTGTGTGGCACGGTCAATTTCTCCGAGAGCATATTTCAGCGGTTTGGCTGATTCTTTTGCCAATACTTCCGCATAATATTCCCTGTTGCTTTTCAAAGTGTCAGAAATGAATCGCAGTGCTTCGTATCTCTTGTAAACCGGAAAGTGTTTCAACTCTTCTTTTATTGCTTCGGCTTTTTCTATGGCTTCTTCCAATTCTTCCTTGCCGGCCAAATAGGTTTGAGCTATTTTTTCTTTGTTGTATGGCGAAAAAACATCAAGTGGAGTAGAGGTTTCTTTAAACTCACCTCCTACATAAATTTTATATGTCTTCATTGTTGTATATTTTAAATGTTCCGTCGGTGTAAATTAGTACAATTTTTTCAACTTTTTTATTTTTTCCGGCATAATTATCCATAATGTTTTTTTCTTCAATATTAGTATCAGTGCCTACCGTTTTTTTATCTTCTTTATTTCCATCATTAAACAATGTCTGTTTAACATAATTTTCTTTCGATTTGTTTATCGGTTCTCCGTCCCCTGTAAGTAACCAAATAATATTGACTTCAGGAAGGGTTTTAGCAAGTTTTTGTAGAAAAGTAAAACTCGGCTTGTTCCTTCCGTTAATTAAATGAGAAATAGAGGAGGGCTCTACTCCCAATTTTTCAGCAAAGTGTCTGGCATCAGTATTTAGCAACTCAATTAGTTTTTTTACCCTATCTCCAACCATACAAATGTAATTTAACGTTTTTACAAAAGTAAATATGTTTCTGTTTTACAAATGTAATTTAATTTTGTCAGATAGGGATAAATATTTTAAGTTTTTTTAAAACTACATCCACAATAAACAAAAAATTACTTTAACTTTTAGTTTATAAATGCATATATATATTGCTGTTTATCAACATTTTAATGTCTAAATA
>JALWKH010000259.1 GCA_026996635.1 Bacteroidales bacterium
GAATACATTAACAACCAACATTCCTAAAAAAATAAATGTTATTATAGTTGCTCCAATAAATCCAAGAATTGCTATAAAACTTGCCCATTTCCCTGCCTCTTTCAAATTAAATAAATCATTATCTGTTACAATCAGACTTTCTTTTTCGCTATTCTGAATTATTTGTTCGGGATTTTCCATAACTAAATTTTTTCAACTTCTGCAAATATAAAATAAATCATTGAGTTATCGTATTTTTGTAATACGGAAAATTTTGTTAATTTTGTAAAAAACATTTCCCGTGAAATTAAAAATTTTCATAATACTTACCGGTTTGATTTCCGTATTTGCAAAAGCACAAACGGCAGAAGATTTTACACTTACCAGTACAGACGGAGTTACATTCAATCTATATGAACAACTGGACAGCGGAAAAATAGTTATATTAGACTTTTTTTCCGTAGGGTGTCCTTCCTGCCAAGAAAATACACCACACTTAGATTCCATATGGCAGGCTTACGGATATAATGGAGACAGCTTATGGGTGTGGGGCATAGAAAGTTACAATGCAGATAGTGCGCAAATAGAGAGTTTCAGGCAAGAATTCGGAGCAACATTCCCTTGTTTTTCCACCAAAAACGATACAGAGGTACTCGGCTTATATAACATTACCTACACACCACAATACTACATAACTTGTCCCGTTAACCATACAGCAAAAAAAATCAGCTTTGAAAGCATAGAAAATTACATAGAAAGTTGTAAATCGGAACTTTACACAAACACAAAAACAATCAATCAAAAAAAA
The DNA here is from genome assembly GCA_026996635.1 of Bacteroidales bacterium. Lineage (GTDB taxonomy): Bacteria > Bacteroidota > Bacteroidia > Bacteroidales > JALTDM01 > JALTDM01. The sequence goes on from JALWKH010000259.1 coordinate 788, forward strand.
CCTCAATTTCTTATTTTTCAATCGGGAAATATTCTAAAAGTGGTAAATGAAGAAAATTCCGATTTGTACTTAAGCATAGTAAAAATTAATGGGCAAACAATACATTCTGCAATCCTACCAAGCAGAAGTAATAAAGAATACCGGCTAAAAAAAGGAATATACATCATAAAACTTAAATATAAATCCGGCTTTATACAAACCTCCAAGATTGTTGTACTATGAAACTTAAAGAAATAAAAAACTTTTTTTCTGCATCTTTACACGGATTTTATCCGGAGAAAGAAATAGAAGCGATTTTTTTTACCGTTTTGGAAGATATTTTTCAAATCAATAAAACACAATATTTAATTCATTCCGATTTAGATTCGGATTTTGATTTTGTAAAAATTCTTGAAACAGTAGAAAGATTAAAAAATTTTGAACCTGTTCAACACATTACGGGATTTGCACACTTTGCCGAAAGGAAATTTAAAGTAAACAGAAACACGCTGATTCCCAGACCGGAAACGGAAGAGTTGGTTTATAAAATAATTGAAAACCACAAAAGAACTGAAAATCTGAACATTTTGGACATTGGAACAGGTACAGGATGTATTGCGATAACTTTGGCATTGGAGATAAAAAATTCAAAAGTAACCGGAATAGATATAAATTCGGGGGCAATTGAAATTGCAAAACAAAATGCAAGATTAAACGGCATACAAGTCAATTTCTATGTAAAAGATATATTTTCCGCCAATGTTTGTAATGACAAAAAATTTGATTTAATAGTGAGCAACCCGCCATACATACCTGAAAACGAAACAAATGAAGTAGCAAAAAATGTTTTGGACAGGGAACCGCACAGCGCTTTATTCGTGCCGGAAGACGAACCTTTACTGTTTTACAGAAGGATTTCTGACATTGCAAGTTATGCATTAAAAGAAGGCGGTCATATTTATTTGGAAACACACCATAAATATGCCAACAGGGTAAAACAAGTTTTCGAAAAATATAGTGAAAGTAGAGTTGAAAAAGATTTTTTCGGCAAAAACCGTTTTGTTATTGTTAAGAAGTAAAAAATGAAATTCGAAGAAGCTCTTAAAAAAGCCGCCTCATATTGTGCAAAGTCGGAAAGATGTGTTCAGGATGTGAAAAATTATTTATACAAACTTGATGTAAAAGAAGAACAAATAATTGAGAAAATAATTGAAACACTGAAAAAAGAAAAGTACTTGGACGAAACACGATATACCTCTTCATTCATTCACGATAAATTTAAATTTAACAAGTGGGGAAAAATAAAAATCAGATATGCTTTACGCAACAAAAATATTGACGACACATTAATTAATGAACAACTTGATAAAGATATTGATAACGATGAATACATCAGCACTTTAAAAGAGTTGCTGCTTTCGAAGAAAAAAAAATTAAAAAATACCGACACAAACGCAGTTATACAAAAAATTAGTAATTTTGCGCTGTCAAAAGGCTACGAGCCACAAATAATAAGGGATATTGTCGAATCTATTATGAAGTAAGAAGTATGAAGTTTTTTTTAGTTGGTTACATGGCTTCCGGGAAATCCAATATTGGGAGAAAACTTGCACACATTTTAAAATTGGATTTCATCGACTTGGAAGAGTACATTGAAAACAAAATCAACCAAACGATCTATCATTTCTACAAGACACAAGGTGAAGAAAAGTATCAAGAAGTAGAATACGAAAGCTTGAAGGAACTTATTGAAACCAACGACAATTTTGTGTTGGCAACGAGTGACATAACACCTTGTATTTTCGATTCAATGGATCTGATGAAAAATAAAGGTACTGTAATTTACCTTAAAATTGATTCGAACCTGCTTGTAGAAAGATTGAAAAATGCAAAGAAAAACAGACCTCAAATAAGCGGACTGGAAGACAAGGAACTGGAAGAATTTGTGAGGGAACAAATCAAAGAAAGGGAAGAAAAATGCTACAACAACGCATCTGTGATTATTGATGCCAATGTAGTTTCCGCAGATCAAATTGCCACAATTTTAAAATACCAAGACAAAATGTGATATAAGGGATCTCAACGCAGGTCCCTTTTACATTTCAACATATTCAAACGAATATGTAAGTTTGCTTCCGGTAAGCTTGCATAGGTTTTTGAATATATTGAAGTCGTTTATATTTGAGTAAATTTTTACAGAACCTTTGTTGTCGGTTTCTGCCAGCAAACTACTTTGCTTTAGCAAATCATAAGTGCGTCTTGCAACAGCTCCAGCAGGATTTATAATATCTATACCTTCCGTGTCCAAAACCGCTTTTATATCATCTGTTAAAAAAGGATAATGAGTACAACCCAATACAAGTTTATCAATACCTTCTTGCTTCATTGGCAGCAAGTATTTTTTCAGCAAATCACGGGATTCCTTCGTACCGATTCTGTTTCCCTCTACAATCTCAACCAGTCCGTTACCTTCGCGGGTAAAAACTTCAACACCCGAAGCATATTTTTCTTTGGTCGTCTTAAAATGATTTCCTCTCAAGGTAAGAGCTGTGGCAAGCACACCGATTTTACCTGTTTTGGTTGACAAAGCGGCAGGTTTTATTGCAGGCTCCATTCCCACAAACTCAATAAAATTATATTTCTCTCGCAAATGCTTAATTGCAAACGCAGTGGCGGTATTACAAGCAACTACTATAATTTTAACTTTTTTGGCAAGTAAAAATTCAACAATTGTATCCGAAAGTTTTTTTACTTCCGAAGCAGGTTTTGTCCCGTAAGGAACATTTTTCCTGTCACCGAAATAAATAAAATTCTCATTT